>JAYUHI010000023.1:0-6137 GCA_043767095.1 Bacteroidota bacterium | reverse complement strand
GGCTTCTTCAAGGGGGTTAATGGTGATGATGACTGCTCCATTTTTCTTCGCTTGTTGCAATGTCGTGAGCATGCGGGGGTGATTGGTTCCCGGATTTTGCCCGATAACCACAATTACTTCAGCCTTGTTGAAATCATCGAGGGTTACTGTTCCCTTCCCGATGCCAACCGTTTCGGTGAGCGCCACGCCACTGGATTCATGGCACATGTTCGAGCAATCGGGCAGGTTGTTGGTGCCATACATGCGCACAAAAAGCTGGTACAGAAATGCCGCTTCGTTGCTGGTGCGGCCTGAAGTATAGAACACAGCATCGTTGGGTGAGGCCAGTGATTTCAGTTTATCCCCGATCAGAGCGAAAGCATCTTTCCAATCTATCGGTCGATAATGATCTGATCCACTGCTCAATATCATAGGCTGAACGATGCGCCCGCTCTTTCCGATTTCATAATCCGTCCACCTTTTCATTTCACCAATTGAATGTGAAGCAAAAAAATCAGCATCACATTTTTTAGTAGTTCCTTCTTCGGCAATGGCTTTTGCTCCATTCTCGCAGAACTCTACTGATGAGCGTTCATGATCGGGGTCGGGCCAGGCACAACCCGGACAATCATACCCGTCAAATTGATTGAGGCTGGCGAGCGATTGAACACCATCCAACAACCCCATCTCACGGATAACATGATTGACCGAACTCATAACAGAAGGCAACCCCCCAGCCGTATTCTGTTGATTTTTTATTTTGATGTTTTCCTTATCTCTCACAAAAAGATTTACTTTAGGGCGTATATGAAGCCACCAAAAGTTACAAAAAAATTAGCCGTATCAAACTTCAAAACCCGGATCACCGTGGTGGGGACATGGATACTGATTCTCGGTGTTGTTTACGGTATTTATTTTGCGTTTAATATGTTTCCTGTCATCGCGGGTTATGGCGCCAAGAGTTTGTGCTCTTGTGTTTACCTGCAAGGACGGAACGAACAGGATGTTATCAAACAAGAATTAGGAACTTTTATGGGAAAATTCGGATCGTTCGCTGTTAACCCAGAGGACTCGAGCGCCTCGGGTAAGGTGTTGTTCTTCTCCAATAAAAAAGCCATTTACCGGAAGGGGTTGGGCTGCACCTTAGTGAACGGATTGGAGGAAGGTGAATTACGGTCGCAACAATTTACAGGCAAAATGAATGTTGCCATCAACCAGGACACCATTGCCTGGCCCGATGGAAACCTGATTGCTGATTCCCTACCGGAAGGATTGAACCAGGTGGCATTGAATAAAATTGTGAGCGATGCGTTTGTGGAAAAAAACGCCAATGCTCCCCTCAATACACGTGCTTTGTTAGTTGTTTATGATGGAACTATTGTAGCCGAAAAATATTCGGATGGATTCAACCCCTCAACACCACAAATGGGGTGGAGCATGACGAAAAGTATTGTGAATGCGATGGTCGGCATTTTGGTGAAGCAGGGAAAATTAAAAATGGATGACCCCGCCCCAATACCCGACTGGGCCAATGACGACCGGAAGAAAATTACGTTGAACGATCTGATGCATGAAAGCAGCGGATTAGATTGGTCGGAGATTTATAGCAGGCCTTCGGATGCAGTTGAAATGTTATTCCGCTCGAAGGATGCCGGGCTCTTCGCTTTTTCCAAGAAACCGGCTGATGCGCCTAATGAAAAATTTTATTACAGCAGCGGCACCACCAATATTATTTCATGGATAATCCGGAATCAGTTGGGTGATGAAAATTATCACCGGTTTCCTTATGAAAAACTGTTCAACAAAATCGGGATGCACAGCGCCCTCATCGAACCCGATCCAACGGGCACGTTTGTGGGGTCATCCTTCAGTTTTGCCACCGCCCGTGATTGGGCCAGGTTTGGATTATTGTACCAGAACGATGGAGTTTGGAATGGTGAGCGCATTCTGCCTGAAGGTTGGGTGAAGAACACAGCCACTCCAGCGCCTGCTGCACCCAGGGGTGAGTACGGTGCTCAATGGTGGCTGAATGCCGGGGAGAAAGGAAAGCCTTCTAACCGTTTATACCCTGATGTCCCCACAGACGCCATGATAGCCGATGGCTTTGAGGGTCAATATGTATTTGTAATTCCTTCCAAAAAATTAGTAGTGGTTCGATTGGGACTTTCACAGGATGCTTCTCCTGATATGAATAAACTGGTGGCGGATATTATTTCAGTCCTTTCGGAATTGGAACCGCAGGATTGATGCAGCTCAAAGTATTGAATTCAACACCATCACTCCAATCAATCCGCAGATCGAAACAATTGTTTCCATTAACGACCACGATCGTATCGTATCTTTAATGCTCAGGTTAAAATATTCTTTGAACAGCCAGAACCCCGTGTCGTTTACGTGAGAGAACATCAGGCTTCCGGCCCCTACTGACAAGGCCATGAGATTTGGATTGACGGTTGGGTTGGCGATCAACATAGGTGCTACAATGCCTGCCGCAGTTAATCCGGCAACCGTGGCAGAACCCACACACACACGGATCAAACACGCAATGAGCCAGCCCAGCACCAGCGGGTGAATATTATATCCCTGAATTTGGTTGGCGATTTCATTGCTCACTCCGCTTTCGAGTAAAACTTGTTTTAGTGCTCCGGCACCTCCCATGATGAGAACAATCATAGCCACGTCTTTCACGGAGTTAACATAAAACTCCATGATGGTTTTCATTTTCAATCCCCGTCCAATACCAAGCGTGAAGGTTGCTACACAAAGGGAGATCAGCATAACTACAGAGGAATCGCCAATAAAAGCCATCGGTTTATAAAGGCTTGATTCTTTCTCAATATAAAAGCCTGCAATGGTAGTTATGCCCAATAACATTACCGGGAGAAGGGCAGAGAATAAACTATTGGATAGGCTGGGAAGTTTTTCTTCCGCGATCGGCTCCGACTGAAATGTTTGAATGAGCGTGGCCTTTATATGCTTGAGTGTTTTCGCGAACAATGGCCCTGCAATTATTACTGTGGGAATAGCTATGATTGTTCCTAAGAGCAGAGTCACTCCCATGTTGGCATTGAACTGGGCGACCAACGCCACAGGCGAAGGGTGAGGTGGAAGAAACCCGTGGGTTACAGAAAGTGACGCAACCATGGGCAGGCCAACATAAACTGCGGGTAGTTTGTATCGATACACTACTGAGGCAATCAACGGGAACACCAGGATGAATCCCACATTATAAAACAGAGGAATCCCAATCACGAAGCCAGTGATCATGAACGCCACCTGCAAGTAGCGCTCACCAAATAATTTCATTAACCCCGTAGAGATTTGTTGAGCGGCTCCCGTCTCCGCGACCAACTTGCCGAGCATGGATCCGGCAATCACTACAATCACCAAAGACCCCAGCATATCGCCAACTCCTTTTTGCAAAACTCCCCCGATTTTTGATGCATCAATCCCAAGCCAGAGGGCTGCAATGGTGGAGACAACCAGGAAGGAGAGAAAGGGATTTACTTTAAACCAGGTGATGAACAGCACAAGCAGAACGATACAAGCAAGGACAATGAAAATAGACATGGCTGGTTATCGGGGTAACAAATGAATGGATCAGAAGCGGTCGGGCACTTGAATAATCCGGACGAGGATTTCGTGGGGATCACCATCCTTGTCCACCATTTGGAATTTTACCGTAGGATTATCGCGCTTCAGGTTGGGTTCGGCATGAATAATTTCATTGTCAAGGAGATGCTTTTGAATTTCCTTTTGAAGAATGACCAGGGCATTGGCCAAATCAACTTCAAGGGGGCTGGGATTGTAGGTGGATGTCTTCATTAAGGATTCAATATTTCAGATTTTAATTCGAGAGAAATCTTTCGAGTAATGCTAAATTTTGAACCACGTGTGCATTTTCTATGTGCCTATGATTCTATGTGGTTCAAAACAAAAAGTACAAAATTGATAGTAGCCCCAATTATTAAACTACCAACGAATAAGAGCCGAAGCCCAGGTGAATCCACTCCCAAATGCTGCCAGGCAAATTAAATCATTTTCTTTCATTTTACCTTCCGCCCAGGCTTCGCTCATGGCGATCGGGATGGATGCTGCGGTGGTGTTGCCAAGCCGCATGATGTTATTATAAACCTGGTCATCGCGCAACGCTAATTTTTCCTGAACGTACTGGCTGATACGGAGGTTTGCCTGATGCGGCACCAGCAGGTTGATGTCTTCCTTCTTAAGATTGTTGGCATCCAGTGCCTCATTGATAACTTCCATGAAGCGAACCACGGCATGTTTAAAAACCTGGTTGCCATTCATCACGAGTTTGTAGGTAGTAGTGTCTAAGATTTGATCCGGCTGCCGTTCTTCACGCGGACGGCTGCTGCCGGGATCGCGTACATACAGTTCTTCAGCGTAGCGGCCATCAGAATGCAAATGAGTGGAAAGTATTCCCGGCTTATCCGAAGGCTGAACAATTGCCGCGCCAGCGCCATCGGCAAATATGACGGCCGTATTTCTGCCTTTTGTATTTGGTTCAATGGCTGTGGATTGGATTTCGGCACCCACAACTAAAATGGTTTTGTACATCCCCGATTTAATAAACTGATCGGCAACCGACAGCGCATAAATAAAACCGGAGCATGCGTTGCGAATGTCAAGCGCTCCAATACCCGCAAGTCCAAGCTCGCGCTGCAGCAGAACTCCATTACCCGGAAAAAAATAATCGGGTGTGATGGTGGCGAATACAATAAACTCAATGTCTTTTTCTGTAAGGTTGGCTCGTTGCAATGCGATGCGCGAGGCTTTGGCAGACATATTAGCGACCGTGTCTTTTAACGGATCAACCCAGCGTCTTTCTTTAATTCCGGTTCTCTCAACAATCCACTCATCGGTAGTGTCCATCATAGTGGTGAGATGTTGATTAGTGATTACTGTTTCGGGAACATGATGGCCAAGGCCTACTATTTTAGAATAACGCATGGTTGACTTTTTTCAAAATCGAAGGTAGGGAATTTTGGTATTGGATAATAGTTAAATGTTAAGAGTAAACAGGATAAGGTAATGATGATTACCATCTTCAATTAACTGAAACCGATTACTGAAAACCGAATACCCTTTGTTGACTAACCTTGTCAAACCCACCCCTTTTTCACCGCCACCCTTATCGCCTGCGATTTGGAATGCACGTGCAGTTTAGTATAAATGTGGGCGATGTGCTTTCGCACGGTGTGGCCGCTCAGGAACATTTTTTCAGCAATGGCTATATAGTCGAGCCCTTCATTCTTGCCTCAAAACCAATGATTGTCCGCCCCAATTTTTATGGCGGCTATTTTATTGTGCACATGGAGCTTGTCATATATATTGTTGAAATGCTTGCGCACGGTGTTGTGACTGATAAACAACTGCTCCCCAATTTCAATATAGCTCAGCCCTTGTGCCATGCTTGACAATATCTCTACCTCTCTATCTGAGAGCCCATAAATATCCGGTCCCTTTACTCCCGGTTTTGCACTGTGCTTTATCAACTCCAATGCCTTCCTGGCAATCATGGGCGACATGGGTGCATCCCCATTCATCACATCAAACAATGGATGATATTATTTTCAAAGGCTTTTCATCTTTCAGCAAATAGCCATTGGCCCCCGCCAATATGGATTCGAAAACTTTGTCCTCTTGGTCAAACACCGTGAGCATTAAAATTTTTATGGATGGATATTGACTTTTTACCAGCGCGGTCAATTCAATGCCATTTTTTTCGGGCATTTCAATATCCATCAAAAGCACTTGAGGCTTGTGGGTTTGAAGTTTGCGGTGCAATTCTTTGTGCCCCGAAGCTGTAAACACCAGGTCAACCTCTTCAAAGCAAGCCAGCATTTGACCCATGGAGGCAAGCAAGGGTGGGTTGTCATCTATTAAACCTACTTTGATTTTCATTTTTCTGTTCGAGGGTTTACCGAAAGACTTCCGTTTGGAGCAATAAAGAAACCGCAATGTGGGCGGATTGTAAATAGGTCAATTGGCGTATTTTCAAGGGCAGTTGTAGAGACGCAAATTTTGCGTCTTTACAAGGTCGAGTAGGCAAGGGCATTTCAGCCCAAGCCCCTCACAGAACCGTGCTTGAGACTCTCACCTCACACGGCTCTTCTAACCCGCTTCTTACTTTTAGC
>JAYUHI010000022.1:0-6159 GCA_043767095.1 Bacteroidota bacterium | reverse complement strand
GGCGGGTTGAGTTTAAGATCACCAAGCTGTAAACGGAAAATAAAAAAGGCTATCCCCAAGGACTGCCTTATCATCTTTTGACTTCAGCGCAGGGACACGCAAAATTCAATTAAGGAAAATTGCCCTTTTTTAAGCCATTGCCATTTTTCTTTTTTAACCTTAGTAGAACATTAACCCAGATTGCAGTTATCCGCTCAGAAATAGCTGTGTGTTAGGTGGTTCTGTTTTTTCGGGTTCCGGTTTGTGTACTACTAAGGTTAATAAAGAAGAATGGCAATGGTTTAAAAAAAAGATAATTTTCCTTAATTGAATTTTGGGTGTCCCAGCGCGGAAGTCAAGTGAACATTCCCTAATACCCCTTCAATATTCCTTTCTCAATTGCGCTGACTCCAGTTTTCATCCACGCTGGCATAGGGGCGCCCTTCAAATGATAATCAAAGAATTGTTTCATTCTTATTTGAAAGTCCATCCTATTCTCACGCTTCACTGGCCAGTGCGGCTCGCCATTGTAGTTGAGCATCCATACGGGTTTGTTGAGCCTGCGCATGGCCATATACATTTCAATGCCCTGGTACCACGGCACGGCATCATCGGCATCGTTTTGCAGCAGCAGTAAAGGTGTGGTGATTTTATCGGCTGCGAACAAAGGCGAATTCTCTACATAAAGTTGTGGCTTCTCCCAAAGTGTTGCGCCAATTCTACTTTGCGAGTGTTCATACTGGAACATCCGACTGATGCCTGTGCCCCATCTTATGCCACCATAAGCCGAAGTCATGTTAGCTACCACAGCACCGGCCTCGGCAGCTTTAAAGATATTCGTGCGGGTAATGATATAGGCTGTTTGATAACCGCCCCAACTGTGGCCTTGTATGCCTACATTTTTTTCATCCACAAAACCTTGCTTGATCAAATGATTCACGCCAGGAACAATCGAGTTGAAAGCACTCTGACCTGGATACCCGATTTTGTAAACAATGTCGGGGATGAACACGATATATCCATTGCTCACATAAGTTGTGCGGTTAATGGCCGAGCGCAGCGGAGTAGGATGAACGTATTGATGAAGGTTGTCGCTTTCTTTTTCGTAGAAATAAACGATCATCGGGTATTTCTTTTTAGGATCGAAGCCTTCGGGTTTGTAGAGAAGGCCGCTGAGCGGAATGTTATCGGCTGATGTCCACTGTACCAACTCCACATTCCCCCAGAAATAATTTTTCATTTGCGGATTGGCCTCGCTGATTTTTTTTATTCCTGTAAGATTGAATGATGCCGTCCACACATCGGGAAATTCACGGAAGCTTTCGCGCGTGAATAAAAGCCGGTCGGCATTCTTTGCTTTGATGGTTCCGCTAAAGCGGGCGTTTTCCATAATCAGTTTAGAGAGAGTGCCAGTCTTGATTGAAAATTTATAATAACCCGATGCTTTTGTGGTTTCATCGAATGCAGTGAGCAATAAATCCTTTTCGGGATCAATGTTTCGCTGTTCGGGGTCTAACCTCAAATACCGGAATACCAACTTTTGCTGCCGCCCAACTTTGGTAAGATTAACAGGTGTCTTTTTGTTTCTCGGATCGAATGCCCAAAGGTCGTAACGGTCATAAACCAACAGTTGCGCGTCATTGGTGGTCCATCCGGCAAAGCCATAGTTGTTGGCATAATCGGGTGAATCATTTTCTTCATCCACAAAAATTTTCTTTGTTGGATGGGTAATTTCCAAAACCGAATCGCTGCTCACGGGGTGCGAGTACCAGGCCGTGTCCACATCACTAAACCAAAAAGCATATTTCGCTTTTGGCGATAGCCGCGCATTGCCTTTTACCTGTGAGGCAATCTTTCGCATTGTTCGGCCATTCATATCAAACACATAAAAATCATTGAAAGCCGATTGATCCCAGGTTGTCATTTTGCGGTAGGGCTTATCGGAAGTGAGAAGTGCAACCGATGCATTGCCTTCATCGCCTAGTTCAACATCGGGCACATCTTTGTTGCCGATCGTCATCACACCATTGCCTGCAAAGTCGATCACTGTCGTGTAGGCTCTTTTCTTTTCGTTATCAAGGCGTTTGTTTTGTTGCGGATAGATGTACTCGTCATTGCCTCCCCAGATTTCCACTTGTACAATTTCTTCTGCCAGCAGTGTGGTGTCTTGAACAAGCGGTTGAGGGGCACACCCGAAATAAAGTTTCTGTCCGTTCTTTGAATACTGTGGCGTGAAATGTTCGCTCACGATCCAATTCAACGGAAGGGACAACGAGTGCGTCACATCCAGCAACTCCGCTTTTGGTTTGGAAACTTCCCATTGAAATAATTCAAAATGCCTAACGGGGGCTTTGGTGGTGTCGTTATCCAAAAGGAACGCAGCTTTAGTTCCGTCTTCGCTCACCGCCAACCCTTTGTACTTGAATTTTGCTTTGCCTTCATGAATGTTTACCAATGCTCCAGTTTGAATGTTGTGCCAATACATGCCGGCTTTCATTGTTGAATCATTCCCGGTTGAAGTAAATAGCAGGCCCTGCCCATTTTTAGCGAAGACAAAATCTTTGACATAGCCGTACATAAACTTTTTGGAACCATCGAGGCTTCTCAGCATGAGTGTGTAGCCATTATCGTCCGAGTTCTTCCTTGCTTTTTTTGTTGGTTTCTTTGGTTCATCGGTTTTGGGCTTGTCGTCTGACTTAGCCTTGAGTTCTTTTATTGGCTCGCTGATGTAAGCCACCCAACCGCCTGCTTTCTCCGGCAGTTTGTACGATTTTACATTCGGAATTTTTTCCGCTTTGCGCGATGCGAAAGAAAAAATTCCAAGCGAATCGGTGGGCAGGTCTTCTTTCTTCTTCCTTTGCCTGCGCAGTTCCTTCACTACTTTTTGCTCCGGCTTGATTTTGAACACGGCATACCGGCTGTCAAAACTAAGCCCCATGTTATCGGCCCGCTTTACTGAATCTTGCTGTCCGTTATCGAGATTGTAAAAAACGGCTTTGCCATCGCCATCCTGCGGATTGAGTATGAGGGCGGCAAAATGGCCATCGGGTGTGATGCCTTTGTAAGGAATTTCTTTCCAGTTATCATAAACCGTGTGGTCAAGAGATTTTTTTTGAACGGGAACAGTTGTGGGTTTTGTAACTGGCTTTTTTTGGGAGAACCCGTGCTGGACATTTAAGAGGAGTAAAAGGATAAGGCAATGGCGCATATTAATGGAGGTTTAATGATTGAGGCAAATTATTCGAGGGCGTATATTTTTCAAACTGTTTTTATTTAGCTATGTTCGCATCCTCAAAAAAAATCCAAACTATGAAGACCAAAATTTTATTTGCGTTGTTAAGCGTGATCTCCATGTCCGCTTTCTTTATGTCGTGCAGCAAGCCTGCACCCGTAGCGGCAGCCCCATCCACCGATCGCATCAATATGATGATCAAGGACTGGGAACGCGCCAAAAATTACACCAAGGCCTACTTAGATTCCGCCAATGACAAATCGATCGCCTTTAAAGCATCAGACAAAACACCCAGAACTTTTGGAGACCAAATGCTGCACATGGCCGAAGCCAATTATGGTGTTGTTCAAATGGCTACCGGCAAAGCTACCGATCTGGGTTTTGGCAAAATGGAGAAGCAGGAGCAGTATAAAACCAAAGCCGATGTGGCTAACGCTGTAATGGGCAGCTACGACTTTGTCATTGCTGCTTTAAAGGAAATGAATGATGGGCAGCTAACGGATAGTTGCCAGGTATTCGATTTCAAAATGACCAAAGAGCTGGCTTTCAACAAAGTCTTTGAGCACCAAACCCACCACCGCGGGCAAACCACCCAATATTTACGTGCCCAGGGGTTGACCCCTCCGCAGGAGATGTTGTTCCCTTAGGAAATTTTAACCCAATATATCTACCGAAAGTCCATGGCTTATGCTGTGGACTTTTTTTACGATTGGTAGCATTAGATGACGGTGAACTGCTGAGTCTCAAAGTTTAACCAATTTCTTTATCACCGTTTTCCGGCCATCGGTTGCGCGTAGGTAAAAAATCCCCGGGGCCAATTGATTTAATGAAATCTGCTTTTGAAAAGGGCCGCCCTCGTTAACATCGGAATAAAAAAGTTTTCCCTGGGCATCCATAATCCTCCAATCCAATTTATCCCAGTCGCATTCCAGGGTAATTGTTTCCTGAAAGGGATTGGGATGCACAGTCAAGCCATAGCCGGAGGTTACATCTTCCAGTCCTGTAATCACTGAAATGGTTTCTGAGGAACTGGAAGTACAACCAAACTCATTTGCTGCGGTGAGGATGATCGTATATTCTTTGACAGCCGAAAATGCATGGATGGGAGTTTGCTCTGTGCTGGTTTTTCCATCGCCAAAGTCCCACGTATAATTTGTTGCGCCTGTGCTCGAATTCAAAAAGGAGATGGGGTTTAACGCTGTCAACTCCCCTTCGAGACTGAAGGCGCTAACCGGTGAAGGGTTTACGGTAACCTCAAAGGTTTCGGAATCAGAGTTACAGTTTAGGGAGTTGTCCTGCACATTAACAGAATAATTTCCTGTCACGGTAATATCAATGGACTGGGTTGTTGCGCCTGTGCTCCACAAATACTCATCGGCATTCGAAACGGAAAGTGTGATGGTAGTGCCATCGCAAATGGTGCCCGAACCTGTGCTCAATAAGGTAGGATTGGCTTTAAGGACTACGGCAGTTGCTGAGCGCACACTCTCATAAGAGTTCTCTGCATTGGAAACATAAAACACGGTATCATTGAAAAGATTAGCGGTGGTAAAGATGTCTCCCGATAAGAATGGTTCACCGCCCGTGAAATCTTTATACCAATTAAATTGACTGGCCCCTGTTGCTGTGAGGGTGGCAAACGATCCATAACAGGTGGCAGCGTCAGCAACAACTGGCTTATCTGCCTCGAGCATAAAATTATAAGCCGTGTCGGCCTGGGCGGCTGCATATTGAAGTTCAGTTAGGGTAACACCGGCCAGCAGGGCAAATGCAATCGTCACCCCTTCGCCCGGAGCAAGATTATAAGGCCCTGCACCCACTACATGGCTCACATCATTTCCTGAAGGGGTCGTGAGGCCCGCAGTGGTGCGGCCAATACCCGATGAGATCGATTGAAATTTTTCCGCATCGGTAAACCCGTCATACAAACCGAAAGGCGTGCCTGCCGTGTTTTGATTATTATCAATAGCAAAGTATTCCGGTGCAATGCCCTTCAGTATTTTAATGCCGGCATGCGGTTTATCATCGGGCCTGGCCGGGTGCACATAACCCAAATTATTCGAGGCATCCCACCGGGCCACATCACCGCCCCCATGATCGGTAATATCCCAATCGGCAAACAAGGCAAAGTGAAACCCGTTCATGGATTGGGTGGATATATTTTTCACGTTGTATTCCAGAATCACAAACTGATCATACGGTTTTTCTTTCCACACCAGGCTTCGGTAGTTGATGCTGAGTTGGGAGGCCGGATCTTTCACTTCGCCAAATATTTCAGAGAATGAGCGCTCGCCAGGAATGATCCGCTTAATGTTTTTTGAAATTTGAAAATCCTGGTTGAATGAATTAGAAACTCCCCGAACATTGTTAATAATATTATCCGTGGAGATGCCCATAATCAAACCCATTTCAAACAGAAGGCTGTTGTCGTTAAAAACAAAACCGACTCCGTTTTGCTGACTGTCAGGATTCTCGAAACCGATTCTTCCATTTGACGCCAGCGTGGTGAGAACACGGTTGGAATCAACATTAATAAAGGAAGGGTTAACGATGAAACTAAGGAATTGATAATCGGAGTACTCGCCATCCGAATATTTAATTAGTATGTCCACAACGGTGTTGGTTGCAACCTGTGTGCTTATCTTTAATTGAAACGGGTTGAGTTTATTGTTTACCGTTTCGCTGGAGGCAATTAATCCGGGTGAAATGGTTTTCTTAGTGAGTGTTACTGATGATCCCGATAAAGGGACAATCTCGACCAATAAACCGGGCGAAGTGCTATTCAGGTAATTGGTGAAATCCATATACAAAAAGGCATCCTGGCCAGGTTCGGCAACAGATCCGGCACTGTTTACCAAGTGAATATTAGAAGCCCGAACTGCCGGTAAGAGTTTGGTGAGCGCACGGCTAATGTCTAATCGCCCCTGGCCCAGGTAGTAAACAAAACC
>JAYUHI010000021.1:0-14571 GCA_043767095.1 Bacteroidota bacterium | reverse complement strand
TAATCACTATACAGGTCAAGTAGTTTGTTGTTCATGACCTCGAGTTTAAAAAATGTGATCCCTTACAATTTAGCTATTTTTGCGTAAGTCCACTTACTAAAACAATATCTGCTTTGCCATCGCCATCAACGTCCTGAATAGCCACGTCATATGGGTTTGTCCCCGTTGTAAAATCAACTTTCGGAGAAAACGAATTAGCATCAATATCTCCACCACATGGAAATGTTACTGTAAACGGTTTGTCAGAATACGCAGTGAGTCCGTTCACATTGACGGTAATGGGCTGATACGTTGCCCCAACTGGAATCTCAACCACCAATTGCGTTGCTGTGGCGCTGGTAACTGTGGCACGGGTGGCTCCGAAGTAAACAATGTTGTCTGTGGTTGTGGTACTAAAGTTAGTGCCATTGATTGTAACTGTTGCGCCAACTGGGCCGCTTGTAGGAGTAAAGTTTGTAATGGTTGGGGGTGGGCCGCACGTGTTGCTTGAAGTGAGGAGTACGCTCACTGTATTGTCACTATAATTGGCTGATGCAATATCAGGGTTACCATCCTCATCAAAGTCTCCAATGTTCACATCGTAGTCTACGTTGCCTGTTGCAAAAGTTTGAGCCGGGCCAAAGCCACCAAGCCCATCGCCTAAGATCACCCCCACTAAACCACTATTTACATAGCTGGAAATTATGTCTGTTATCCCATCGCTGTTCATATCAAAAATCCTTAAGGATGAAGTTCCGGTGGCTGAGCCAGAGGGGAAGGCTGTCATCGCAGAAAATACGCCCAAGCCATTGTTTGTGAAAAGGCCAATTGTATTGTCCGTATCATTTGTAACAGCGATATCCAAATGACCATCACTATTAAAATCAAAGAGCTTCACATTATCGCAAAAATTTCCTGCCAGGTAAGGTGTCTCAATCGGAAATCCTCCGAATGCATCATTGATAAAAATACTGACAGAATTTGTGAATGGATTAGCTACCGCTAAATCGGCAAAGCCATCACCATCTACATCTCCTATGGCAACCGAATAGGGAAAGATATTTGTTGTGTATTCAACTTTAGGATTAAAAGTGCCATCGCCATTCCCAGTTAAGATAGCGATTGATCCATTTGGTGTATTATCATTTACAACAACCAAGTCGGGTTTGTTATCAGCATTGATGTCGCCAATAGATAAAGTGATCGATCCTGATCCAACAGCCAATATACCAGAAGAGTAATCTACTCTGGGGAGGAATCCCGTTCCGTTGTTTATAAAAACACTTACTGTATTACTCCCTGTCTTATTCGCTGCTACTAAGTCTGCTTTTCCATCCCCATTTAAATCGGCCACTGCTAAACCAAAAATATTCGGGTCAGCCGGAAAATTTTGGGGTGCGCCAAAGCATCCAGTGCCTGTTCCTTTCAAAATACTTATCGAACTCGATTGAGAATTTGAAGTGGCAATATCCAAATGGCCATCGCCATCAAAATCCGCAACCTCAATTTCGCGAGGCGCTGTGCCCACCGGATAATCTACTTTGGGGGCAAAGCTTACAGGTTGGGCAAAGGCAGCAAGACTCAAACCTGCGAGAAGGGCAATCAGAAGTTTTCGGATCATGCTATTAAATGTTGAAGTGCTTTTCATATTGAATGACCAGGTTGAGTTCAAGTTAACTTTTTTAATTTCACTCCGCACCATTTCCCTTAAATTTAGGGAGGGGAGGGGTTTCAGGATGGGGTTTGAGTTTTTGGTTCATAATTTTTTGTTTTACTGAGACGTCAGGCGACTGGGAGTCGTCAGACGTCTTATGGAACTCCTTTAATTTTTTTTACCTTTGAGATACTTACATTACTCTTCATTATTGAAAAAATAATTTTTAATTCATGGCTGAATATATTCTTACAATAAATGAGAGCATCCCCGAAGGGCGCACATTGCGAAAGCTGCTGGAAAAAAATAAATTATTAAAAGTGATTCCTTTGACGCGGGCTAAAAAAATAGCTATACTAAAAGCCTCTATTAATGAAGCCTCCCTGGCTAAAGATTGGCTGAGCCCGGAAGATGCACGATGGGATAAATTGCTGAAATAAATTATGGATTTTAAGCAGGGCGATATTGTGTCTGTTGATTTTCCTTTTTCGGATGGAACGGAATTTAAAAGAAGGCCGGCTTTGGTTTTATCAACCGATGCCATCCATGCCACCGGTGATATTTTGTTGATGCAGATTACCAGTAAATCCCGGGCAACTCCCTTAAACATCCCTTTAGAAAGCAAGGACATGACTAAGCCCTTACCGCTGAAAAGTTTTTTGCGGTTGCATAAAATTTTTACTCTGGACAAAAGCCTTGTCATCATGAAACTATCGCATCTTGAAAAGAGAAAATTCAACCACATAATTGATTCCCTTTTTGTTTTATTGAAAACAGGGTAAAATTTATGGCACGCTGGAAAGTCGTCATGCCATCTGGTGCCATTCGGATATAGAATTGATAAATGTCTCATTGCCTAAGCCAGCCATACCGCTAGCAAGATTATCGTAAGCAAACAAAGCATCAGTTTGATGAAGCGGGAGTCAATGATCTGGTTCATGGGATGGGAGTTTAGATTAAAGTCTCTTTTTTTAAAATGAACGCTTCAAGGGTTTCGAACCCTTGAAGAGTTTGTGTGAAAATCGGGATGGAAAAACCAAAGCCAACCAAGACCTATTCCTAAACCAACCTTCAACCCGCCTACCGGTCTGGCAGGCACTATAAAATTATCCTCCGTACCAATCCAAAATACTACTGCTCGACTTATTGTATGAACCGCATGGTTTTCCGGACGAAGTGTATGGTTTTTTGGGTGGAGTGATTTGGTATGGAGGCACCCACGCAATCCCCTGCCCCAATGCCTGGCCGATCCGTCTGGCAAAACCGTAAGGCGGCCAGGCCCAAGGGGGAACCGCCAGCGCGCAAGTCAGTCGGTCGAGTTGGAATATCCTGTGGTTCACTATTAGAGAAAGCGCCTTGGGTTAGAGTGCGGTGGGAGTTCCACCTTCGGGCTGCCTGCCTGTTCGCCATACGCTTTTGGCAGGCTGGCCGAATAGGTTGGTGTTAGAGGGCGAGGATGGGTTTAGTTTGCTTTGCACATCAACGCAACATTTCATAACTTTATGCCGTTGTTTATAACTAATCATTATGGCAAAGCCGATTAAAGAAACCCCTGTATTAACTGGAAAAGATGCAGCCTTATTCATTCAGAGTATGAAAGAGGGTGACCACAATCGCATTAACACCAAAGAAAGGGCACGGATACGCGAGAATTTTTCTAAGCTTAAGTCAATTGCCAAGTTCTAATGCCATTTCCAGTTGGGTCAACTCTTGTTCGCCTAACACCTGACTACATCTTCAAACCTTTTGATTGCGGGGACTCCGATTTAAATGAGTTCTTGTTAACCGATTCAAAGATTTACCTTCAAAAATTATTGGCCGTTACATACATTCTGGAAAGTGAAACCGATATAGTCTGCTTCTTCAGTTTACTCAACGATAAGATTGCGGTTGGTGATGTTGGCAGTGGGAACCGCTGGAAGAAGTTATTCCGAATCCCTACGGGAAAAAAATTTAGGAGTCACCCTGCAATGAAAATCGGTAGGTTAGGAGTATCAAAAAAATATCAAACCTCAGGCGTTGGCACAATTATACTGGACTATATCAAAGAACTGTTTATTACGAACAACCGCACAGGATGCCGTTACATAACCGTGGATGCATACCGTGCCTCCTTGAAATTCTATGAAAAGAATTCGTTTCAATATTTAACCTCGGAATACCAGGAATCAGACACCAGGCTCATGTACTTCGACTTAATGACTTTGGTATAGCCGCTGATCATCTCTCTGATGAACCACATAGTTTTTTGCGTGAAGTGATTTGGTATGGAGTAGTTAAGGGGTGGCCAGTTTCCGGTTGTCCTGCCTGCCCGGAAAGCAGGCAGTTTCCGTGGGTGTTATATAGTGGTGCCTTTCTTGTCATGGTCCTTGAAGAGTACATTTCGCAGAAAGGTTGTTCTGAATAGCCCCGTAATATTTTTTACCTTTAAAGTCGAAACACAGATTTGCGCAATCAATAAAACAAAAACATGAAAGCGACTTTGAATATTGAAGCTGACAATCAGGACAAATTACAATTGCTGATCCGTGTGGCTGAAGAGATGGGCATAGCCGTAAACGCCAGCCCCTTCGTAGATGAGGTCACAGTCCTCTCGGAAGCCGCGCTGGCCGATGACTGGCTCAGCCCTGAAGATGCGCGTTGGGATGAAGTGTATGCCCATCTTAAAAAGTAATGCGGCATAGTTTCAAAATGTATTTTTACAAGTCGCATAAATCAAAATGGAAAAAGCCATCATCTGCACACCGGAAGAAATGAGCCAGCTTCAATATGCCGAAGAAAGCAAAATGAACTTTGAAGAACGGCTGAGGTTGGCCTTTGATATGCTTGAACTTTCCAAAGCGCTGTTGTCCAATAACAAATCAGAGTTTCGGGAGCCATCAGAAATTGAATGGATAACCTTGAAAATGCTAAATGATTGAGGCCTATAAAAATATTTGTGATCAACTAAACCGCCACCAGGTTGAATATTTGGTAATAGGGGGAGTGGCCGTTATTGCCCATGGATATCCGAGAAGTACGGGAGATGTGGATTTCTGGTATCGCCCAACCATAGAAAACTACATTAAGCTTTTAGCAACTTTCAAAGATATGGGGGTTGATATTTCAGAGTTGGAAGAGGTGGTCTTTGACTCAAAGAAGAGTTTTTTACGAATACCAAGCCTGGGGGTTAAGGCTGAGTTTCTTCCACAGGTAAAAGGCCTGACGAAATTCGTGGAGGCTTTTAAAGGGGCGAAGATTTTCAACCTTGATGGTATCGAGATTCCGATAATCGGATATAATGACTTGATTCTAATGAAAAAGGAAACGAACCGGCCAAAAGATTTAGCTGATGTGGACGAACTCGAAAAAAGAAGAAAGGCTTCCGAAAATCTATAAATGGATTAGGAAAAAGACTAAAGCCACACAAGCCATTACCCTCATCCAACCTTCAACCCGCCTGCCGGACGGGCAGGCACTATAAAATTAATTTGGTAGGTAATCCAAAATCCACCTGCTCTACTTATTTTATGAACCACATGGTTTTCTGGATGATGTGTATTGTTTTTGGGTGGAGTGATTTGTTATGGGCAGCCAACGCAGCCCCCTGGCCCCCGAGGGGGGAACTGCCAGCGCGCGGCAGTTATAAAGAACTGAGGAGTCTCCATCTTCATTTCTGATCAATCGGATTGGGGTAGAGTGCGGTGGGAGTTAGGGGCGTGGGTGGTTGTATTGTTTTTTGGGTGGAGTGATTTGGTGTGGGAGCAGGTAGCGAGGTTTCCGGTTACCTGTCCCCGGTTTCCGGGGGTGTTGCACAATAGTTATGGTCTTGTTTCTAAAAGTATAGCTTGGCTTAGCCGAACGGATGAATTCCCCCCTTCGGCCTGCTGCTGAACAAGCAGAAGGCTAATCTTTCCTTCGAACAGAAATTGTTGCCCACACAAAAAGACTTATTTTTGTGGTTCAAACCAGCGCCAATATGAAACAGGTAACACTCCACATTTCTGCGAAAAAATTTCCGTTCTTTTTGGAACTCGCAAAGAGCTTGAGCTTTGTAAAAAGGGTTGAGGTGGACGAAGACAATGAGCCCACAAAAGAAGAAATCCTTTTGGAATTAACAGACGCTTTTAAAGAAGTTAAACTAATTCAGTCGGGGAAATTAAAAGGGCGGCCATTAAAGGCATTACTTGATGAATTATAGCATTAGATCGATCCCCAATTTCGATAGGCAATTGAAGCGGTTGGCCAAAAAATTCCCATCAATTAAAAACGACTTGTCCAATGCAAGCACTTCAATTTCTCAAAATCCATTTCAGGGCGATCGCCTTATTAATAATTGCTTTAAAATCCGCCTCGCTATTGCATCCAAAGGAAAGGGAAAAAGCGGAGGGGCTAGGATTATTGCTTTTGTGTTCATATCAGGAAAGACTGTTTATTTATTGGCCATATACGATAAGTCGGAAAAGTCTTCCATATCAAATCAAGAGATTATCAATCTTCAGAAACAAATTTTCTGATTTCTTTTATTTCGCTTCCAAACCTGGTGGAATCAACCAAAAATTGTTGGTTTACATTTCAGCAGTTTGAATGTACTGTTCAAACATCCTTACTTTTTTTTCATCAACCGGGTTAAAGAGAAAAGGGGCAACATCTTTGGCTAATGCTTTCATGTCGAGGGTAGAGCATTTTTTTAGTACGGCTGATCTAATATCTTCGGTAGTGGCAAAGTTTGTTTTTTGTTTCAGGTACTGGAGATCGGGTTTCACTTGTTTAGCCAGCAGGAAAATGCAGTCGTAAAAATCCCGGCCCATTGAACGCTTGCGATTTAATATACTATAGAATTTCTGTGCTAATAAAAGAGAGAGTGGCGCAACTGTTATTTCTGTAAACACATCAAACTTGTTCAGAATGTGACGGTGCGGGGTGAATTCATAATGCTGGGGTTCTGTATCTACCTGGACCAGAATTTTTTGTTCGTGATGCCCCGATAACCCTTCCTGAAATAGCAAGCCGGGAAAACGAATGTTGCAATGATAAGCTCCTTTCATTACCGTTTTCATTTCCACCTGGTAGCCTTGCCGTGTTAATTTCTTCTCAATCACTTCGGCAACATGCTCAAATTGACTGGGTGTCAAATTGAAATTGTCAAAGTCAATGTCTTCGGAGAACCGGTTGTTTCCATGCACAACCCGCAAACAGGTACCGCCAATGAAACAGATTTTATTAGCCAGTTCAGGCTCATCGAAAATAGCCTCCAGGATTTTATGTTGTAAATATTCACGGAGGATAAACTCGCGGAAAGGCCAAAGGTTTTCCGGATAGAAAGGAAGAAGCTCTTTTAGGCTAAGCATGAACGGTTGATTTTAAAAACGTGTCAATGCGATTGGCTAATCCCGTGTTCTTGAACTGGTGCAAGTACTCTATTAACCGGTTCACGTTAATTTGCTCAGTCAACAATGTTATGTTGATGCGCAGCGATTCAAAATCACTTTGGTTTTTAATCCTTGTATTCAGATAGAAATAATCGAGAAGCATTTTTTCTGGTTCAGCTATTTTAATCAGCCTTCCCTTTTTTTCAATCAGTTTGTATCCAAACAGCAATTCCGGTTTCATATGGCGGAAGTTGAAAGTACCCAGTTTAGTTTGGAAAGTATGTGGCTTAAGCGATGTGGCCGAAATGATGGAATAAACACCTTCCGGGATTAACCGGTAATATGCCATAGCTGTTTCAAAAGAAATATATGACGGAGAATAAATCCGGTTGGCAATCAGGTAAAGGAAATGTTCTTCGGGTTTGGTATCGGCAAAAACGTACCACCTGTTGATCACCTTTTGCAGTAAATTTTTGTCCTGCCATTCTACTAACCTTCGGGTATCAAAATGGCTATCCCATTTCTCAATATCAATTGTCGAGAACACCCCAAATGGCTTGAATTTGGCCCTGAAATCCAGAAACCTCATATTCCGTTTCTTTTATTTGTTAAAAATAACAATAAACAGAAACGAAAAAAAGTTAGTTTAAAATTTCCTGACGCATTACTCCTCACAAATTATTCCTGACCAACAACACTAAATATTTAACCACCAGTATTAAGTTGAAGAACCTGACGTTCCATTTCAGTTCATAGAGTATTCTTTTGTTCAAGGCATTCTTCTCCTGCCTGGTGCGGTTCAAGACAAAAATTTTTTTACACACGTGGTAGGTCGATTCCATTTGTTTGCTGTTCCATGAATATTGTTTCTGGCCAAGCGAGTTGGGCACTATTCGTTTTTGAACCAAAGCTTTTGGAATGTAGAAAAACAAATACTCACGCGAGGCGCGAATCCACAAATCAAAATCCTCATAATACAACCTTTCATCATACCCGCCTGCCTTATCATGAATGGATTTGCGCACCATCATGGTTGGGGAGCAGATAAAATAGCGATGAATAAGTTCTGCATAGACATCGCCCTGCGGAATGGACCCGTGCGGAAATCTTTCACTATGATTTCGAATCTTCCGGCCTTCAACATCAATATAGGTGGCGTCACTAAATTGGATTCCATATTTCTCTCCTTTTGATAAGAACCCTTCAACACCTTCTGAAATCCTTTCCGGCAGAAGAATATCATCGGCTGCCAGGTCAATAATAAATTCACCTTTTGCCTGAACAAAGCCAATGTTGAAGGCCACACAATATCCTTGATTGATTCTCAGGTTGATAAATTGAGCCGTTTGATTTTTACTTACCCATTGCGCTATTACCCCAGCGCTTCTGTCTGTACTTCCATCGTCCACAATAATTAACTGTACATGCGGGTACGTCTGCGCCTTCACCGACTCGAGGGCATCGATTACAAACCGTTCATGATTATAACAAACACAAATCACCGAGACTAACGGCTTCATGGGTTCAGTAATTTTTGAAACCGGTATTTGGGCGTGAGCGTGCCGCCCATCCTGAGTTTGAAATCGAGCAGGCTGAAATTAGGTTTGCCATCAAGAGTTGACGTACCTAAATCGAGCAAGGTCACACCGTTCTGATAACACAAGTCGTATAAATGACTGAGCAGAAAAACCCGTGGACTGATTTGATCAATCGCATCGTCATGAGCGGAGTAAAAAGTGTAAACAATAGATGGGCTTACGCGGATGCAGATGCAGGCGGCAGCCAGTTGATCCTTTAAGTAAACGCCCACGATAAAAAATGACTCAGGAAGATTTTCAATTGTATGGGTTAATTCAGAACCGGACATACTCAACTTTCGATTGAGTTTTTTCCTGAAGAATTCAATGAAATCGTAAACGTTATTCAGCTGCGTTAAAGGGATCGTATTAAAGATTAGTCCTGCTTTTTGTCCAAGCTGAAACTTAACTCTTTTGTCCTTAAACATTTTTTCAAATAGCGGCTTATCATCCACCACAATACAGCAACCCGACTCTGCCTGGTTTATAGTATAGCCCTGACTGACTAAAGTTGTGGTTATCAGAGGCTGGTTGCTGGTGTACAATTCCGGTGGACAAAGAATTTCAATTTCATGAACTTTTTTGTTTCTGAGTTCCTCTTCCATTTTTAATTCAAAGGAATAGAAGTCGGATGGAGATACTTGTTCTGAAATTTCAAATGATCCGAATGGCGCCCGCAACGGACTCATTGCTTTTCCAGACGCGATGTTAAAAAAAATTGAAACTAGAATTAATTTTTTATCCAGATCGAGCAGATGAAACTCAACCCACCCGGTTTTGGATTGAAGAAACCGGTGTGCGGATGTATTAAACAAAAAGGACTCAAAGTCGGGTTTGAATCCTTTTGGCGGTGATCCTGTATGGAAAGTTGTCACTTTAATAAGGAATACCCATCTTTTTAAAAATAAAATGCATGAGCCAGGCGGGGCCAATCAACAGAAATTGCAAGTCTTTAAAGAAGGAAGGTTTTTTCCCTTCCACTTTGTGGCCGTAAAACTGCCCGATCCATGCCGCGATAAAAACAACAAGAGCCACCACCCAAACAGGTGCCATGTTTATTTGGATCACCACGTTGATCAACGCCAGGCATGCCGTGGTAAAAATCAGCATTCCAATACTTAATGGAATAGAAAGCGAAACGTAATAAATCAATGCGATGATCATGGCCACAACAGCCCAGTTGGCAAAGCGGCTTCCTTCACCCAATACCGTTTGCAACATGCCCGATGGTATCGTGGAGATTAATGCCACCACACTCCAGAAAATGAGGGGAACACAAATCCAGTGAATGGTTTTATTGGTAACATTCTGATGGCTCTCACCGTATTCGTTCAGTAGTTTATCGATTTTTCTCATAGCGTAAAATTTTGATTCACCAGAATAGTTGCAGGCCAAAGGGTTTATATTCTGAAAATGCAGGGTCTTTAGAAACCATAGTCCAGTTATTTTTTAACGCCTGCCAGATTAATAATCGGTCAAACGGATCCTTATGATTGTTTACGGTTGGCAATTGAAAGACACTTGCCAATTCCGAAATGCTAGCACTGATAATATCAAATCCAATTTTTGAAACCATTTCAGGAAGTAAGTCTGGCGGAGTGCTTAATTGAATCTTTCCTAAGCCAAATTTTATTGACAATTCCCAAAATGATATTGAACTTACAATTATCTGATTATCCGTATTGGATATCGTTTCTTTCACTTCGTTTGATAGTTTGTCACTATCAAATGTTGCCCATAGAACTACATGAGTGTCCAATAAAAACCTCATTCGCCTATCAGTTCTTCCGGTGTCATTTTAAAGTCTGGTGTAACGGAGTACTTCACCTTCCCATCATAAAGGCCAATTTTTCTTCGCTTATTCTTCTTGTATTTCTTGAATGGAATCAAAGCCGCTACATTTATTCTCTTCTTTCCAAAAGACACAATGTACTCTTCCCCACCGGCAACTTTCTCTAAAATTTCTGCCAGTCTTGTTCTGAACTCGCTGACTTGAATTGTTTTCATATTATCAAAATTACCACTATCGGGTTGATATTCAAACCTTCGTTTTGACCTTCGTCCAATCTTTAATCTGCCAATAGATTTTGCCGGTGGTCAGGTGGTTGCCTTTGCGATCGTGGATTTTTACTTCGCAGGGAACCACAACAGAATCCTGATTTTGAAGCGGCACAATAACCTGCTCGTTGATCCATTCCTGTGAAATCTTAAAAGTGCCATACGCCTCTGTCTTTCCCTGAAAATGATATTCCATTTCCAGCCGTTGCAAAATCAAGCGATACTTGGTGGCGGGCAGTTTGGTTATGAGCATTAGCCCGGTGGTGAATTCGGAAACAGTAGCTAAGGCACAGGCGTGCAACCCGCTGATGTGGTTCAGGTTTTTCCTGATGAAAGGCAAAACCGTTTTGATTTCCCAATCTTTAATCTCCAAAACCCTGAACTGGTGCGGGGCATTGAATGGAATCATCCGGAAGAGCCCCCAGTTGAGCAGTCTCAAATATAAATGCGATGTCTTGGCTTTCTGGATGAGGTTGGCTGGGTTGAGCATTGTTTCTATTTTTTAAGCAAGAAGAAAATCAATAATAGTTCTTAAAGTTTTGATGGAGTTCGATAGGGCGGTGAAACGGTATTGCTTGTGTCACCATTTCGATGCATCGGGAATAAAACCACACCGCTCAATGCTTCAGGGATAACCTCTCGCAGCCGGATTCAACAAAGCTCTTCCTTTCAAAAATTCATTTGTTGAAATCTGAAGCCATGGACAGGTTTACATCTGCCCGAAGCACAACAGTTTAAGTTACGCAACATCTCTTGTTCGTGCTTTTGCCGCGGTTCGTGTTGATCGTTTCTTACGCTGCTCTTTACGCAACTTAATAAGCGCGCTAAACTCTCTTCGTTCCTCGTCAGTCCATGGTTTGTCCAAAACCGTGAAGTCAACATTTTTCGGTTCTCTGATTAGTCCCATTCTTTTATTTTTTAAAATACTGATTAATTGTTCCGAGCAGTAAAGTTTGTCGATCCCATATAATTATGAGCTCTTAGAGCAATACTAAAGTAACACAAATCCAGGACTTAATGGGGTGGAATGCAAAGGTTTTACAAATCTAACAGCACGTTGATGCAAGGGAGCCAACGAAAGAGTTAACCGATCACCAATCAAAACATTAGGATGACCAAGTCACCGCTCAGCCAAAAAGCGGCACCAGAAAAAAACTTTTGAGTATGGCAAGGATTCGGATTTAATTTTCTTTTTTTGTCCGGTGTGTGAAATTAACCAATAAGGTTTAATCTTTAGTGAATGGATAAAATTGTCGTTTTAGGTGCCGGTTTGGTTGGTAGGGCCATAGCCATTGACCTGGCTAAAAGTTTTGACGTAACCAGTGTGGACTTAAGTGCCGAGGCCCTGGCCAACCTGCAGGTGCGCGGCATCAAAACCATTAAGGCCGATTTATCGGAAATAAACAATCTGGCCACTATTATTTCCAGGTATGATTTAGTCATCGGGGCGGTGCCTGGCTTTATGGGATTGCAAACCGCCCTCACGGTGGCCGAGGTGGGCAAGAACATGGTGGACATCTCCTTCTTTCCTGAAGACGCGTTTCAACTCGATGACCTAGCCAAAAAAAATAAGGTGACCATCGTTACCGATTGTGGGGTGGCCCCTGGCATGGGCAATATTATTCTCGGCTATCATTACCACCGGATGAAAATCCAAAATTATGAATGCCTGGTTGGAGGCCTACCAGTGCAGCGCGAGTGGCCGTATGAGTACAAGGCTGTTTTCTCTCCCATCGATGTGATCGAAGAATATATCCGGCCGGCCCGCTATGTTCAAAATGGAGCGGTGGTTGTAAGAGAAGCATTAAGCGATCCTGAACTTGTGCACTTTGATGGCGTGGGAACATTGGAGTCGTGGAATTCGGATGGATTGCGATCACTCATTAAAACCATGCCCGACATCCCCAACATGATTGAGAAAACATTGCGTTACCCCGGTTGTGTAGAATACTTGCGCGTGCTGAGGGAAACCGGTTTCTTTTCTTACGAGCCGGTGGAAGTAAAAGGAACAAAAGTTCGCCCGATTGATTTGACGGCTAAACTACTTTTCTCTAAATGGAAACTCAAGCCTGGTGAAGAAGAGTTTACCGTGATGCGCATTAAAATCAGCGGCACCGAAAATGGTAAGGAAAAATCCTATCAATATAATCTGCTTGACCGCACCGACAAAGCAACCAACACGCTTTCCATGGCCCGCACTACCGGCTACACCTGCACGGCCGTAGCTCATTTAATAGCGAAGGGAAAGTTTAACCGAAAGGGCATTTGTCCGCCTGAGTATGTGGGAGAGAAAGAAGAGCATTTTCATTTTGTGGTGGACTATCTGAAAGAGCGTAATGTTCATTATGTGGTGAAGTAGAAAGTTGCCGGTTACCTGGTTTTGGTAAACCAATGGCCCACGATAACCGAAAAGCAGCCATCGGAAAATTCCCTATCTTGTCCGCCTAAGTTTTATTCATGACAGAAAAAAAAACCGCCACACTTGGGCTCGCCTTCATCCCCATCATTATTTTAATTGCCCTGCTTGCTGCTAACGTAATCGTGTTTAAATCCGATGCCACCAACGGGCCAAACCAGATTGCTTTACTGATGGGAGCGGCTGTTGCCGGATTGGTTTCCTGGCGGTTGGGATATTCCTGGGACGATATGGAGAAGAGCATGGTGAAAAGTATTGGCTCGGCCATGGGCGCCATGCTTATTCTCATGGTAATTGGCTCCCTGAGTGGAGCCTGGTTAATAAGTGGGATTGTACCCGCCATGATTTATTACGGTTTACAAATTCTCAATCCAACCATTTTTCTTCTTGCCGCCTGTGTGGTTTGTTGTATTGTATCGCTGGCTACGGGCAGTTCGTGGAGCACAGTTGCCACGGTTGGTATTGCGTTGCTGGGAATTGGCAAAGCCCTGGGCATTCATGAAGGATGGATTGCCGGTGCTATTATTTCAGGGGCTTATTTTGGTGATAAGATGTCGCCTTTGAGTGACACCACCAACCTGGCACCTGCCATGGCCGGCACCGATTTGTTCACTCATGTGCGCTACATGGCGTACACTACAACTCCTACCCTCATCATCACGCTCGTTATTTATTTGATTGCCGGATTTATGATGACCCCTTCCGCTGATACGGCCAACCATGGAGATGTGTTGATGGCTATAGATAAAGTATTCAACCTGAACCCGGTTCTCTTTGTAGTTCCTGCAGTAGTATTGTTTATGATCGTAAAGAAAGTTCCCGCCATACCGGCATTACTGGTCGGCACCATATTAGGATTACTGGCTGCGGTTATTTTACAACCGGATGTGGTTAATCAGGTTTCAGGCATCAACGACAATTTTTTAAAATCATCGGGCATGGCCATTATGAAAGCCTCGTCTATGGAGACTAAAATTCAAACGGACAATGTTATGATTTCCGGTTTGCTTTCCAGTGGCGGCATGGGTGGCATGATGAACACCATCTGGCTGATTATCTGCGCCATGATTTTTGGCGGAGTGATGGAGTGCGCGGGCTTGCTCAAAGTGATTGCTGAGCGAATAATTAGAATGGCAAATTCAACGGGTTCCTTAGTAGCTTCAACGGCAGCAACCTGTATATTCTTTAACTTAACAGCCTCCGATCAATACATGGCCATTGCGGTGCCTGGCCGCATGTATGCCGATACGTATAGAAAGCGCGGCTACAAACCTGAACTGCTCAGCCGCACATTGGAAGATTCCGGAACAGTAACTTCCGTGTTGATTCCGTGGAATACCTGCGGGGCAACGCAATCGAAAGTACTGGGCGTTTCCACCTGGGCTTATGCCCCGTATTGTTTCTTCTGCATCATCAGTCCATTGATGACTGTACTGTATGCTTACCTCAACTTTAAAATCAGAAGGTTAGATGACCCACAGCCAGTCAAAAGCTAAGAGCCACGAAACCAGCAGTGGTGCCACCACTGGAAGTGGT
>JAYUHI010000020.1:0-2616 GCA_043767095.1 Bacteroidota bacterium | reverse complement strand
GGGCGTTGATCATAACCACGGGCAAATCCAACTCTTCTGTTAATTTTTTGATGTCTATGCTCTGGCCCGATTTGGCAGCCAGGTCAACCATGTTAATGGCCAGGATAACCGGAATTTGCAAATCGATCAATTGCGATAAAAGCAGTAAACAATTTTTAAGGTTAGTGGCATCGGCAATTAAAACGACTTTATCAGGAAAGTTGGAGTTTGCTTTGTTCGTAAAAATTTCTGTTACGATTTGTTCATCAATGGTTCGGGGATACAGACTATAAGCCCCGGGCAAGTCAATGATTTCGGCAACTACATTTTCAGCGAGCTGGCAGGAACCCGTTCTTTTGTCCACCGTTACACCAGGGAAATTTCCGGTTTGCTGATTGAGCCCCGTGAGTTGGTTGAACAGTGATGACTTGCCCGTGTTGGGTTTGCCAGCCAAAGCTATTTTATGTTTTGCAGTGGACATTAATCCAAAATTTTAATTGACCTGGCTTCTTCCAGCCGAAGCGATAAATCATATCCTGAAACCGTTACGCAAACCGGGTCGCCCAACGGTGCACTGAAATTAAAGCGGATGGCCGTGCCCGGCAGAAACCCCATTTCGAGTAACTTGTTTGCCAGCATTTCATCATTGAAACCGCTGATTACCGCACTTTCAGCTGGTTCCATGTCAGCAACTGTTTTAACGTAATCGTTCATGGACTATTTAGATTCATTTCAAACAGCAAGATAGAGTTCGGGCAAGCTATAAACAATGATTTTAGCTCTTTGATTACCTTGAGGCTGAAATGAGGGAAAAGAAGCCTAAGAGCCGGGTTGAAAAAAAGGTGAAGCCATTGGTCAAACAGATGAAATCTAATGAAGCCAATGAAAAAGAAAATGAGTTCGATTTTGGCGGGATGCCGAAACGGGATGGGCTGTGGATGATTCGCTCGCTGTAAACCAGGAGCCCTCGCATTCCCGTTAGACAGAAAAAAAAATTTAAATTGTCATAGCTATGCAACCTGATCTCGCCAACATTCTTTTCCTTGACATTGAAACTGTAGCGTGTACTGATGAATACACCCAGTTAAGTGAGCGACTAAAAACGCAGTGGGCAAGAAAATCTTCCTTCTTCCAGCCTGGCCGGCAATCAGGGAAAACAGAAGGGAATCAAACCGATGAAGAAATGTTCCACCTGCGGGCGGGCATTTACGCTGAATTTGGAAAAATAATCGTGATTGCCGTTGGAAAAATTTATGAACCAGAGCCTGGAAAGATTGGATTGAAAACCCGGTGCCTGTTTGGGGACGATGAGAAAAAACTACTCTCCGATTTTAAATCGCTTGTAGAAAAATCAGATCAAAATAATTTGAAACTATGCGCCCACAACGGCAAAGAGTTTGACTTTCCCTACCTGAGCCGGAGAATGCTGGTCAACAGCATTCAAATCCCCGCTGTGCTGAACCACTCCGGAAAAAAGCCCTGGGATGTTCCCCATCTCGACACCATGGAAATGTGGAAGTTTGGCGACTACAAGCACTACACCTCGCTCGATTTATTGGCCGCTATTTTCAACATACCTACCAGCAAAAGCGATATGGATGGGAGCAAGGTGAACCAGGTATATTACCAGGAAAAAAACCTGAATAAAATTGCAACGTATTGCTCCGGTGATGTGGTTGCCCTTGCTCAACTCTATCTGAAATTGAAAGGAATGGAATTGATTGAGGAAAGGTTTATTGTGGCGGGTTAACGATTGGTTACGAATCCAGAACTGAGATAAGCAACAAAAAAAGGCCGCACGTGCGGCCTTTCTAAATTTACATAACTAAGTTCTTATTCTGTTCCTTCTTTCGGCTTATCGCCCACTACGCCTTCCAGAACATCTTTTATTTCTACACGCACACCATCGCGGTAAGGAACAATCCAGGCATCTTTCACACCCATCTCACGCATATATTTTTTGAATGTATCGGCTTCCCAGTAATCGCGGAAAATACCAATGGTAAGCTTTTGAGGATCGGTGGGTTCCTTGCCTGCCTCACCGCCAAAGTTCGGGTTGTTGTCAAAATATTTGGCGAGGTTCTTATTCTTGAACGCGCCCACCTGAACTTTAAATACAACCCCTTTTGAAAAATCCATTGGGCTGGGAGCCGGTGGTGTTTCCCTTAATTTAACCAATGATGAATTGCATGAAGCTAACTCGCCCCGCATGCGCGAAAGCATGTCTTCCAGCTCGGTGATTCGTGCATCGCGGTCGCTGATGGTGCCTTCCATCTCCCTCACCTTTCCTGACAGGTCAACCACTTTGGTATCAGCCACCTGCTTATCCTCCGAAAGTGTTTTCAGGTTTTCGGGATGCTTTTTCATATCCTTGGCCTTCTTTTTCCATTCCTTCTTTTCCGATTTGGAGAGCTGTGCGAAAACAGTAGTGCCGGAAAAAATCAAAGCCAGGCAGATAATTACTATTCGTGTTTTCATTGTTGTTAAGGTTAATTAATGAATAAAAGTAATAAATTCTTTTGATTCAGCCGCTTAGCAGGGTGCATTTCAAATTGTCGCGACTTAACATTCGACCCCTCCGGGGTCGTTCCGCATTATGGATTCGCCCTCTACAAACATAGGACTCCTCTGGAGTCC
>JAYUHI010000019.1:0-14678 GCA_043767095.1 Bacteroidota bacterium | reverse complement strand
ACGTGTCGGGTTGCTCATTCTTTTTTCTTTTTTCAAAGATACTCCACGATAATTATTCTATGTACTTTTAGAGGGGGTTTTTAGAGATGCCCATATATGAAATATCGCAATTGTGGATAGCCAGTAGTTGGTGGCCATAGGGTCGGACAAAGTAGTGCCCGATAACAAAGACTTGGACAGAGACGAAGTAATGATGCGATTGATTTGAATTTAAACAGGAAATTGACGTTGAGAAAAGCCGTTGTAGCATTAAGCTATTTATACTTAGCCTTCGCGTGTTCATCTCACAGGGTTACTAAGTCAAATGACAGTGGACACATTGAGAATTTACGAACCAAGATAATTAACGCAGCAGACCTGACAAACACGCTAGAGATAGATTCAGGACAGTATACTTTGTTGATGTATGAGCATTTCACTGATGTTAGATATCGGAATCATTCCTTTCACGGTAAGAACATATATTTTAAGGTCGATTCATTGGGGGTATTTAGTACAAGGGATTATTTCGAAATCCCCTCAAAGCAAATCGATGTAAATGCATTTTTCTCTAACTATAGGTGTTTTGTTTGTAAAGTCGATTCTATTTTCGGCAATCTTCAAAAAGTTAGGTTAACCAACGATTCAATTACACTTGCAATTGATTTGAAATATACGGGATCAAATCAACTATTAAAAGACACCATTACATTCAGTTTAGATAAGAATTTTTTCACAACATTCTTTATCGACTATAAGGGTGAATACGATAATCTTAGAATTGCCTTGAAAGAGCCACTTAAAGTAAAAAAATTGGAGTTGTTTGGTTACATGCTTTCGTACGGACTTGACAGCTTGCCGGAGTCCTTTGGAGAAATGAATAATCTAGAACAGTTGGATCTTTCAAGTTTAGGGCTTAAGAAATTACCAAAGTCTTTCAGTAATCTGACTAACCTAAAAATACTTGACCTTAGCTACAATGATTTTGAAGCTTTTCCAGCGCAAATCTTTGAGTTGAAAAATTTAGGGGTCCTCAATCTGAAATTATCGCGCTTGGATTCTGTTCCTTCTGGCATTGGACAACTTACAAATCTGAAGGAATTAATTCTAGATGACAATCGATTCAACAATTTTCCACATGCAGTTACTGAGTTGAGCAATCTTGAAATACTTTCGATTACTAGCTCCAATATATCATCAATTCCTGCTGAAATTGCGAATCTTAAGAAACTGAAGCGATTGGACTTATCATCGTTCTGGAGTTATAAGGACAAAAATCAAATATCTGATATCTCAAATTTGACCAGCTTGACTAGTTTGGAATCATTGGACTTGGACTGGAACAAGATAGAACGACTACCCGACAATTTTTGTGAATTGAAAAAGTTAAAGAAACTATCACTTTTATCAAACCCGATAAAGGAGTTTTCGGAGAATTTTAATAACTGCAATCAAATTGATACCCTTATTGTTGACAGAGAAAGTATTAAGGCAAGTAAAAAAGTGCATAAACAACAAAAGGCAAAAGTAGATTGATGATAACAGACGGAGATTGAAGGGTGGAGAAGACCCTACGGCTGGCAACAAAGTGCATAATCAATGGCGGGGCTCTCTTCCCCTTACAATAGCGCAAACGTCCCGCTTGTGCTGATCAGAAATAGATTTAAGTAGGGCACAAGCGGGACGCTTGCGCCAAGTTACCGAGGACACCGAGTGCACACTGCACAACTTTATTTGCCCTTCCCCTCAATCAATTTTTGTATGGCTAGGTACTCATCGCGTAACCTCGCTGCCTCCATAAACTCCAGTTCTTTTGCGGCTTTTTCCATGGCCTTCCGGGTGCGGTCGGATAGTTTGAGCAGATCTTCTTTCGACATGTAGGCCGTTACCGGATCGGCAGCCAGCGATTTTTCTTCGTCCTCGATGTAGTATTTTTTAATAGACTTCCTGGAGTCGGCTACTTTGGTTTGCCTCATAATTTCTTCCTTCGACCGGAGTATTGTTTTAGGTATTATCCCGTTTTCTATGTTATAATCTTGCTGCACTTTTCGCCTCCGGTTGGTTTCGTCAATGGCCATTTGCATGGAGTCAGTTACCCTGTCGGCATACATGAGCACCAATCCGTTTACATTTCGCGCGGCACGGCCTATTGTCTGTACCAATGATCGTTGACTGCGCAAGAACCCTTCCTTGTCGGCATCGAGAATGGCCACCAATGAAACTTCCGGCAAGTCCAGGCCTTCCCGTAACAAGTTCACGCCCACCAAAACATCATACACACCCAACCTCAATTCGCGAAGTAATTGAACGCGGTCTAATGTTTCTACTTCGGAGTGAATATACCTGCACTTCACCGATACGCGGTCCAGATATTTGGTCAACTCTTCGGCCATTCGTTTGGTGAGGGTGGTGATCAAAACCCGTTCTTTCATTTTCACACGCTCATCAATTTCTTCCAGCAAGTCGTCAATCTGGTTTTTGGATGGGCGAACTTCAATTACCGGATCGAGCAAACCCGTTGGCCTGATTAATTGCTCAACCACCACGCCTTCCGATTTTTGTAATTCATATTCAGATGGTGTAGCACTCACATAAATTACCTGGTTCAGCATGGTTTCAAATTCAGAAAAGGTCAGTGGGCGGTTATCCAGCGCAGCCGGCAACCGGAATCCATAATCCACCAGGTTAACCTTTCTTGATCGGTCGCCTCCCCACATGGCACGCACTTGCGGAACGGTGACATGGCTCTCATCAATCACCATTAAAAAATCATCCGGAAAATAATCGAGCAAACAAAACGGCCGTTGCCCTGCCTGTCGCCTATCGAAGTAGCGCGAATAGTTTTCGATGCCGCTGCAATAACCAAGTTCGCGCATCATTTCTAAATCAAACTCCGTCCGTTCTTTCAGCCGTTTGGCTTCGAGATGTCTTTTTTCAGATTCAAACATATTGAGCTGGCCAACGAGGTCGTCCTGTATTTCCCGGATAGCTTGATTCAACGACTCTTTGCCCGTGACGAAAAGGTTGGCTGGAAAAATGGTGACAGATTTTTCATCGGATATTTTTTTTCCGCTGATCGGGTCTATCTGTTGAATGGATTCAATCTCATCGCCAAAGAAATAAATGCGGACAGCATAATCGGCATAAGCCAGGAAGATATCCACTGTGTCGCCCTTAACGCGGAATGTGCTACGCTTGAATTCAACTTCTGTGCGACTGTACAAAATATTCACCAGGGCATAAAGCAGTTGGTTGCGCACCAAAGTGTCTCCCACTTGCAGCACTATCCGGTTGTTTCCAAACTCAATAGGATTTCCTATGCCATAAATACAAGAGACAGAGGCAACCACAATGATATCGCGCCTGCCTGTGAGAAGGGATGATGACGTGCTTAGCCTGAGCTTTTCAATCTCTTCGTTGATCGATAAATCTTTTTCGATGTACAGATTGGAAGATGGGATGTATGCTTCGGGCTGGAAGTAATCATAATAAGAGATGAAATACTCGACTGCATTCTCAGGAAAAAATTGTTTGAACTCACCGTACAGTTGGGCAGCCAGCGTTTTGTTATGACTCAATACTAAAGTGGGCCGGTTAATACTGGCCACCACATTGGCAATAGTAAAGGTTTTGCCTGAACCCGTAACCCCCAGCAGTGTTTGATGCGATTCACCGCTTTCGATTCCCTTTATTAACTGGCTGATAGCTTTGGGTTGATCGCCCGTTGGTTCGTATTCGCTTACCAGTTTGAAATCCATAAGGGAGGGCAACTCAATTGCTCCAAATAGCCCACGACTTCTCCGCCTGTTCGTGCAGCATTTCCAAACCATTTTTAATATGCGCGCCTTTCATTTCCGATTTTTGAAGGAAGACAGTGCGGGCGGGATTGTAAATCAAATCGTAAACAAAATGATTGGATGAAAGTTTATCATAAGGAATGGGCGGGAAGGAATCCGTGTCGGGTGTCATGCCCAGTGGAGTGGTGTTGATGATCAGGTTTGAATTTTTAACCGGTGCGCCATTCTTCTTAAGCGATTTGTATGTATGCTCGGCATGCCCTTCCTCGCGCGACACTGCTTCAAAACCTATGTTCAATTTTTTCAAAGCCACTTTTACAGCTTTACTTGATCCGCCTGTGCCCAGGATGAGCGCTTTGTATAACGGTCCCTTCGGTAACCAGCGGTCCAATGTTTCTAAGAATGCATCGCAATCGGTATTAAAACCAGTGAGTTTTTCATTTTCGATTTTGATCACATTTACCGCACCAACGGTTTGTGCCGTCTCATGCACAACGCTCATGAACTTTATCACCTGTTCTTTATATGGGATCGTAACGTTGAGGCCGCAAAGTTCAGGATTCTCTTTTAATAAAGTTTGAAGCTCACCAATTTCTTTCAGCGGGTATAAGTTGTAATGATAATCGCGCAGGCCATCGCGAAAAAATTTCTCATCGAAAAAATTCTTTGAGTAGGAATGCCCAACGGTTTGCCCAATTAACCCAAATTTCTTTTCCATAATAATTTTAATTTGATTTTAAATAGGCGGCTGTTTTTTCGATACTCACCACCAACAAAATGCCCAGCGCAGCAAAGAGGATGGCTTGAAAAATTAATGGATTGTTTCCGGTAACCTCCAGGTAGCGTCCCGGGAGCACACTCTTGTCAAAAGCAGGCACCTGGTTTCCTAACTGATCGATCCGGAAATCGGTTACTTCTTTCCATGGCCATACTTTGTTTAGCGATCCTAACATAAATCCCGCTAATAAGGCCAACGTGGCAAACCGGAAATGGGTTAGTATCCAGCCTAAAATTTTTGAAAAACCCACCAGGCCAATAAAACAACCCATCACAAAAACTATAATTACCGGCCAGTTAAAATTAATCAGGGCATTAATCATGTACTCATATTTGCCGATGAGTAACAAAATAAAAGCTCCCGAGATACCGGGCAAAATCATGGCGCAAATGGCAAGGGCTCCACAGAAAAAAATAAACGGAAGATTGGTGGGCGATTCAGTAGGCGTAAGTACTGTAATCAAATAGGCTACACCTATTCCGGAAATTCCCGACAGGATTGTTGCCAGGTTCCATTTTTTAATGTCCCGGAAAATGAGAGGTGATGAAACCAGTATCAGCCCAAAGAAAAAAGACCAAATCTGGATGGGATAGTTGTTGAGCAGATAGGTCATCAATTTCGATAGCGATAAAAGACTGGTGACGATTCCCCCCAGTATGCAGATGAGAAAATTACCGTTTACTTTTTCCCAGGCTTCAGCAATTCTGAATTGAAATATTAATTTCATGGCGGCCAGGTCAATGGCTTTAATTGAATTGATCAACTCATCGTAGATGCCGGTGATGAATGCGATGGTTCCACCGGAAACACCGGGGATCACATCAGCGCCACCCATGCTCAACCCTTTCAGGTAGAGCAACAAATAATCCCTGGTTGCCCGGCCCATCAATCGGCATCAAAATGCGGAGGCGCGCTGGAGTCTTTTTTCCTTTCCAGTCCTAAGAAGTGTAAGAAGGTGTCGCCCCGTAAACCCAGCCGGATTGTTTCGAGTGGAATAATTTCCTGCGGGGCAATGTTGCCCAGGTTCACATTGGCGCCCAACAATTTAATGAACCAAACCTGCTGGGCCTTTTGTGGCGCCTCCCAAATTATTTTTTCGAAGGGAATTTTGGTAAGAATCTCTTGCACCAATCCTGAACGCGGTTCACCCGATGCGCGGAACAAACCTACATTGCCCCCTTCGCGTGCTTCGCCAATTACTTTCCATGCGCCAGCGTTAAGTTCTTTTTGCATGAGATCAATCCACAAGTATGGTGGAATAATTTTGTCGGCATCCTTGGAGCCCACTTCGGAAAGCACGGTCACCTGTTCTTTTAGTATTTTGATATACTCACATTTTTTATCGTGGTCCAGATCGATGGAGCCATCAGAGACTTCGGCATAATCCAGTTTATATTTATCGAGTACTTTTCTGTAATCATCAAACTGGTCGCGAATAACGAAAGCTTCGAATAAAGTCCCTCCTAAATAACACGGAATGCCCGCGTCTTTATAAACTTTTATTTTGGCTTCAAGGTTTGGCGTAACATAGGATGTGGCCCATCCTAGTTTTACAATGTCAACATGCTGCGCGCAATTGCTTACAAAGTCTTCTGCTTCGCGAATGCTAAGCCCTTTGTCCATGGCCATAGTATAGCCAACTTCCCTGGGCTTGGTGGATCGCTCGGGTAATTTTTGAATAGAATAGTTCATCAATTGTTTTGCTTAAACTGGTTGATAATTTTATAAAGGGCTTTTTGTGCTTCAGGCTTGGGAAAAAAATCGAATAAAACCGTGTGGCCCTCAAAATTTAAAATTAATGCATTTTCCAAATAATTAAACGCTTCTTTCACCATGCCGGCATCCAACAGGTAAACCGTTATCCGGTAAAATAAATCTGCGTTATCGGGTAATTCAGTCAGGCCGTCTGTTACAATGTCGATTGCTTTTTGGAATTCCCCCTGCTCAAAATAAATCAACGACCACTGCAACCATACTTCAACATCTTCGGGCGCCAGGTTATTGGCCTCTTCATAAGCACTTATGGCCGAGATTATATTCCCGATTTTATATTCCACCCTGCCGGCTGCTTTCCAATATTCATGATTAAGGTGATCGAGTTTTACTGCTTTGTTGTAGAAGTGAAGCGCCTGGTGCCATTTTTCTTTCCTCTCTAAACAATAACCGGCACCGAACCATGCCTCATCATAAAGCGGATCGAGTTTAGTTGACTTCTGAAAATATTTCAAACCCAATTCATATTGCTCTGATCCTTCATATGCGTTGCCAATGCCGCAATACACTTCAGGACTTGGCCCTTCAATGTCGATGGTCTGCTTGAAACATTCAAGCGCCTTTGAAAACTGCAGTTGAGTGAGGTACGTGTTGCCCAGGTTGTAGTGAGCAGACGCGAAGTTCTCATCAATAGCCAGGGCATAACCGTAAGCATCAATGGCTTCATCAAACCGTTCCAGTTTATTGCACACAATGCCCAGGTTATACCAGGCGGCAGACGAATACGGATCTTCGTCAATAAATTTTTTATAATACGATAGACTGCTTTCTAATTGCCCAACAACTTCCAGGCAAAAGGCGAGTTCATAGAGGGCGCCTTCGTGGGTAATGTTTTGTTCGATGGCTTTTTTATAATGCCCGATAGCCGTGTCGTATTGTTGTTTGCTTTGATACGCGAGGCCCATGTTGTAATGGATTTCATCCGATTCATTTTCTTCCAGGGCAAGAGCCTCATGATAAAATTCAATAGCCTTCTCGAACTTTCCCTGCAAGGAATAAACCGACCCCAGGTTCATGATTAAATCTACATCGCGCGGGTTTAAATTCCTGGCTTGCATCAGCAAATCAACTGCCTGGCTGTATTCTTCCAGGTTTGTAAGTATCTGGGCTTTGGCCGAAATCAATTCTGTGGAATACGGATACAGGTCGATGGCATGATTTACAGCTTCCAGCGCTTTCTTGTTTTTATTTCGGTCGAGATAGTAATCAATAATGATCTCGTACGATTCCAGGTCGAAAAAACCAGGAGCATTTTTTTTAAGGCCTGCCTCGAAAAGCTTAATCAATTCTTCTTCTTGTTTTTTCTGATACGGTTGTGACATGGGCCTGGTGGGTAATGTCTGAATATATAATAATTGTAAACTTTTCTATTTTATACTACTAACCCTGACAGGGTTCTGAAAACCCTGTCAGGGTTTGATCAATAACTTCAATTTCAATTCCCTGACAGGCAACAATGAACAGGGCAAAAATCGGTTGAATAAAAATGACAGTCAACTTTTACTTTTGCCGTGTTTGTCTTAAACTTTCACGGGCCCGAACTCAAAAAATGGCTACAGCACCAATCCAGGGTGTTATCCAAATCGCGGAACGTCATGGCCAGTTCATTGCAGGCTTTTTGGTTAGAGTATGTAATGCGCTGGCGTGCAATTCTTGCCGTTTCTTTTGTTATTAATGGCTCCCGGCCTGTGAGCGAGCTTCTTAACCATTCCACCCCTGCCGCCCATTGCGCCAGGGTTGGTGAAATTTTTATGGAGGGAGGTTTTTTATCAAACCGTTTCGCGATTTTCCCGAAAAGCATTTTCCAGGGAATGGTTCCGGCACTGGCAATGAACCGGCCTTTGACTGAATCATTTTCATAAAGACGATAAATCATTTCGGCAACATCGCGCGCATCTACATAGTTAAGCTGACCATCGGAGTAAAAAGGACGCCCATCATAGATGTACTGAAAAATTTTACCGCTGCTGCGATCCGCATGTCCGGCCGCCAAAATAATAGATGGGTTTACCATGGCTACTGATAATCCTTCGGCCTCGCCCCGAAAAGCTTCCAGCTCGGCCAAATATTTTGACTGGCCATAGTTAGATGGTTTGACGCTTCCAGGCCAGGGAGTTTCCTCATCTATAACTTTTTGATTGGCTGGCTTACCTAAAGCGGCCACCGAGCTGATATGAACCAATCGTTTGACGCCCGCCCGAAGGCAGGCATTCACCACATTGGCGGTTCCGTCAACATTAACATGAAACATTTTATTCTTATTGCGCTGAGCGAAAGATACCAACGCAGCAGCATGCACCACGCACCGGGCCCCTTCAAACGCTTTTGTTAGCGCATGAATATCGGTAACGTCACCTTCCATCCATCTTACTGAAGCCCTTTCAGCAGGAGGAGATGTTCGATAAAGAGCCGTGACCGGGACTTTTCTGGAGGTGAAATGGTCAATTAGTATTGATCCAAGCAAACCGGTAGCGCCAGTAATAACAACCATCACGATCAGATTGAATAATTGAGCAATGGCAAATCTAATGCTTTCTTAAAATGCCTGTTATGGATGGCGTTTTTCATTAACCTGGCATGCTGGATGGTGTGGCAATCGCTGCCCAGGAAGTGAACCATTTTTTTCTCCACTAACTGGTTTGCAATTTTTTGGATTGGCCTGGAATAGTAGCCTGTGAAGGAAAGAGAATTAACCTGGAGGAATACGCCCCTGTTAATCAAATCTTCCATGCGTGTGAAATTATTTTGGAGATATTGATATCGTTCGGGGTGGGCCAAAACCGGTTTGTAGTCTTTCACCTTCAGCTGAAAAATAAAATCATCCAACAGCATAGGTTCTGCAAATGTGTTCGTTTCGAAAAGTATGTACCGGCTGCCAAAAGTTAACAGTTCAACATTGCTCAAGAGCAGGTCCATCAATGTTTCATCGAAATAATACTCGGCAGCGCATTGAATTTCAAAGTCAATATTTTTTTGTTTTAGAAATGATTTCAGTTCACCGGTCCTGGCTTTTATTCCTTCGGATGTGTTGCGATAATAATCATTCATGATGTGAGGCGTAGTGACAGCTTTATTAAACCCTGTTTCTTCAAAAAGCCGGATAATAGTCTCAGCCTCTTCAAAAGATTTTACGCCATCATCGAGGTTGGGGAGCAAATGGGAATGAAGATCCGTTTTAAACAGCGGTGGTGTTGCCTCGTTGCGTTTAAAAAAATTCCACACTACTTCTTAAATAAGATTGAAAAGTTTCTTTGATTTCACGTCTTCCACATAATACCCAAACCCATTATCGGAAGGCGGAATGAAATCATTAAAGACCACGGCTATGTTGGTAATTTTATTTATCTGCACAAGGCGGTTGAGTGTTCTCAGGTTTTCCTTGCGGGAATAGTTGCACCGGAAAACGTAGATAGAAAGGTCGGCTCGTTTCAACGCCATCACACCATCGGTAAGCAGGCCTGCAGGCGGGGTGTCTAAAACAATGTAATCGTAATTCAACTTTAATTCAGTCAGCATATTTTCGAATTCCCCATTCATCAAAAGTTCTGAAGGGTTTGGCGGGATTGGCCCATTGGGCATGTAATCCAGGCCTTCAATATGCGACTTCACAACGCAATCGCGCCATAGGTCTTTTTTAATGAGCACTGTACTCACGCCTTTGTTTGAATCGGGCAACGGAAACGGTAATATTTTTTTTGCTTTTCTTAAATCGAGGTCAATCAAAATCACTTTCTTCTTTGACAAGGCGAGAACGCCTGCCAGGTTTTGAGCTAAGAATGATTTTCCCTCTCCCGAAATAGTAGAAGATACGGCCAACACTTTTCGCTTTTGCGTAACGGTAACGAAGTCGAGATTAGATCTCAAATTCCGGATGGCCTCACTTAACCTTGATTTAGGATACTCGACAATATAAAACGGAGTTTTGGCTGCCGTTGAATTAGCCGGCAACATACCGAGCACCGGTATATCGAGAACATTCTCAATTTCCTTTACGCTGGTGATTTTATTATTGAGCAGGTATAATAAGCCAATAAAGAAGAAAGCAATGACGAAACCGCTTACAAAACCAACGGCCATTATCATTAGGCGCTTTGGAGCGATGGGAACAGAAGGAAGTTTGGCGGGGGAAAGAATCTTGAAATCGGGTGTGCTGCCGGCCTGGGCAATTTCAAATTCTGCTTTAGATTGCATCAGGGAGAGGTAGAACTCTTCATGTAATTTATAGTAGCGCTGGTTTTTGGAATACTGGGTGCTTTTATCAGGCATTGAGGCAAAATTGATTTCCAATTGTTTTTTTTGATTTTCCAGTTCAACTGACTTGTTCAGCCATAACTTTTTCAGTTTCTGGATATCGTCAAACACCTGGTCTTTTAATGAAATCAATTCACGTTCTTTCTGACGGTAGGCAAATGTATTTTCATTGTAGGCGAGTGATAGCCTGTCCTGTTCTTGCTTTTTAACCTGAAGGCCGTCCAGTTTTTTAGAAATGTAATCGGGTAAGAAAAATAAATTGGTATAAGAATCCTTAAAGCTATTCCGGGAAATGTCGTCAATGAGTGTATTCAGGTCAAGTAATTTTTTGGAAAGTTCGTAACGCTGTGAGTCAATTTGGTTGATTTGGCGGATGACCGTCTTCAAATCCTCATTCAAGTCACTGCTCCGGTTTCGAATGGTAAAGTCTTTAAAATAACTTTCATAACTCCCCATTTTTTCTTCCAGCCCCAACAGTTCTTTGTTAAGCCATAGAATTTTTTGCGTACTGGCCAGGTTCTTTTGCTGATTGCTGTAGAAAAGATAAAGGGAATCAATAGCATTTACAATGGACTTTGTTTTTAATGGATTAAAATCCTGGAATGAAATACGAATGGTATTGGCGTTGAAGTTGATCGGTTCAACTGTCAGGTTTCTTGCCATAAAATCCAGCAAACCCTCACGGGAATTGATGGTGAAGTAATAGGCATTCTCCTTATTTTTTACCCCGGTCGCATTTTGTCTGAAAACCAATTGTACGCCATTCACATCAACAGGGGCGTTGAACTGGCCAACGACCGGTTGCCCGTTCTGACCTATCCGGATTTCAAAACCGGCATCCACAAAATTAAAGTATATGGGTATGTTCTCCAGTGCGCTGGCAGGTTTTTGAAACTCAACCACGTAAGGAGACCGCTTGTACATTTCATCGTCCAGCACCTTGCCAACACTATAATAACTTACCCAGAGATCCATAGAATCAATTACCCGGCTCAGAAAAAGCTGGGACCGGATTTGTTCAATTTCACCCGACAATAAATTCAGGTTTTCATCCTGAACGAAAGTTTTTATGCCCAGGTCCGAGGCATTGGATTTAACATCAAGCTTAATTTCCGATTCTGATTTGAACGTGTCTTTCGTCCAGCGAAGTGTGAAATAGGCGGCCAGGTTGGTGGATAAAATAATGAGAACGATCCACGGCCAGTTCTTAATCAGTATGGCATTGAGTTTATCACGATCTAGTGTTTCGATTGAATTACCCGGCTGTAAAATTTGTTGATTAGTCATCTCTACCGGGTAAATAAGGTAATTAAAGTTGTAATGCTTACCAGAAAGGTTACCAAAATCCCATAATCTCTAAAACCCTCAGCTAATGGTCTTCGAACAGGCTCAACGTACACAATATCAGCATTCTCAACAATCATGTTGCCCTTTTGGAAACCTTCTATGGTACTGAAATCTATTATAAATGTTTGGCTCCCTCTTAACAGCCGAATGTTTTGGGTCTTTCCATCAATATCGATTCCTTTTGCAATAGCCAGGACTTCAGCTATGGTAATATTTTCATTCAAGAGGGGCACCACCTGGCCCCCTGGAGTTCCCAATACAATCACCCTTTTGTTGTTGAACCTTAGATTGACAAATGGAGACTTAAAATATTTTTCATATTCCTTTTGTAAAGTCATTTCGGCTTGACGCAGGGTGAGGCCTTCAACCTTTAATTCTCCCACCATAGGAAACTTGGCCACACCACTAATGTCTACTAAATATTGATTGGCAATTTTATTACCGCTGGAAACCGGTTGCGATTGGCTTAGCTCCGGGTTAGGATCAATCAATTTCTCCCCGTTATTTGAGTAGATTTCCAAAACGAGAAAGTCATTTTTCTGGATGAGGTAGTTTCGTTCAACTTGCAAAGCATTCGCTTTGACCGGATCGGGAGTAAAATTTTCGCCCGGCTTAAACATGATGTTTTGTTTATAAGTGCCACAGCCAGCCAGCACCCAGAAAAAAACAATTAACAGGGTAGCCCTTTTAAGTATAGTTTGCATCAACGTGAAATTACTGATTTTCGCAACAACTCTTGAAAGGTTGGCAGCAGCTTATCCTTGTCTGATAGTATAGGGTCTGTCATCTGCCAATCGATTTTCAGATCGGGGTCATTCCAAATAATTCCCGTTTCGTGGGCCGGGTTATACTCTTTTGAGCATTTGTAAAAGAATAAAGATTCTTCAAGAGCAGAGAAGCCGTGTGCAAAACCTTCGGGTATGAAGAGAATATTTTTAATAGTGCTGTTTAATTCAACCTGGTAAGGTCTTCCAAATGTGGGTGAACCCTTTCGCATATCAACCACAACATCGATCACGCTGCCGGCAATTACGGTAACCAATTTAGCCTGGGCAGAGGGATGTAGTTGTAAGTGAAGGCCCCTCAAAACATTTTTTGGGCTGAACGAAATGTTGTCTTGCTGAAATTCAATACCCCCAGTAATAGGTTTTAGATTCGAAGCTTTAAAAAATTCGTGGAACCAACCCCGCTTATCGAAGTAAATTGACGGAATAATCTGTACTAGCCCCTCAATTCCCGTATTTAAAATCTCCATGCGGGGGCGAAGATAGCCTTTTAAGAGGCCTTTTGGAAGGAGCGAAGGGCATCAACATATTTGTTGATCACCAGTTTCTCATCATAGTCGGAAAGCATTTTTTGGCGGCCGTTAGTCCCAAATATTTTTAGTGTGCTCTCATCCAGGTTGCCCATATCTTCCATTTTGTTTGCCAGGTCATCGGCATCTTTCATGCGGCACAAAAAGCCGTTCACACCATGCTCGACCACCTGGTGGCAACCGGGCACATCGGTGGTGATGATGGGCTTTGCTGAACTCGCTGCTTCCAGGAGTGTTCGTGGTGTTCCTTCCCGGTACGATGGTAAAACAATGCAGTCGGCAGCATTAATAAAGGGCCGGACGTCATCGGTGGTTCCAAGATATTCTACAGTGCCCGAGTCGATCCAACTTTTTATGGTGGCGACTTTAATACCGCGCTTATGTTTAACATCGGGTGCACCCATCAACTGGAATTTGAAATTATTCCCTTTTTCATTGAGCTTCCTGATGGCTGCAATGTATTCGAAAATTCCTTTATCCGTAATAAGCCTGGAAATCAAAAGAAAAGTAAACTTCTTGTTCCTGGAGGAGGCCTGTGGAGCGAAATGATTCAGATCAATGCCCGATCCCTGGACCAAATCCGATGCCTTTTCGGTGATTAAATTCTTCGAAAGAAACAAGGCTTTATCTTCCGGATTTTGAAAGAATACTTTGTTGGCAAACCGGAAGGAAATTCTGTAAAGCCAAATGGCAACTGCAGAGGTAAAATTGTTTTTGAGGAATACTGTTCCCAGGCCACATACATTATTGATAACCGGAATTTTCAGCATGGCCGCAGCAAGCGTTCCATACACATTGGGCTTAATGGTGTAATGCAAAATAACATCAGGGCGCAACTTTCTATAAATAAGGCCCAACTCAACAATCAAGGCCAAATCTTTAATGGGGTTGGCCCCACGGCTGTCCATTTTTACTTTATGATGTTTGCAGCCAGCTTGCACAAGGTATGGTGTGTAGTGGTCAACCGGGGCAATGGTGTGGATTTCATGGCCTTCGGCCTGTAAGGCCCGGATGAAATTCATCCGAAAATTGAAAATATTCCAGGAGGTGTTTAAAACAATTGCGATTTTCATATGGCCAACTATCCGCAAAATTGCCAGTTTTGCAGATATTTTTTAGGGTTGATGTTTTATTTTAGTTTCCGTTCCCGGATTTACTCTCCAAGTCTGGTTCCTAAATGCCTGCAAGTTAAAAAAAAGTAACTTAAGATTGATTTCATGAAGAAAACAACAGTCAACGAAATGAGCCTATCCCAAAAAGCAGTTGTGGTTGGAGTTGCCATACCCAAACTGAGACAGGAAGAAATGGAGGAGCATTTGAGTGAGTTGGAGTTTTTAGCCGAAACCGCAGGCATTAAAGCTGAGCGTAGGTTCACCCAGAAGCTTGACCACCCCGACAATCGAACATACATAGGAAAGGGAAAGTTGGATGAAGTGAA
>JAYUHI010000018.1:0-2628 GCA_043767095.1 Bacteroidota bacterium | reverse complement strand
CCTCCAGGTCGTCTAGTAAATGCTTGCGCGAAGGCCGGATTTTAAGAATTTGAGCTACTGATTTGGCGGCTACTTCTTCAATGAATTCCTTCCTGTTTCGGCTCAGTTGATATACCGGCCAATCGGGGATGCCATCGAGAATAGGTTTATACTCTTTGTTCTTATTCTTTTTTTCTTCTAAAATCTCCATACGCAAACCAAAAGGGCTGCTAAATTATGAATAAATAGGAACTTGGATTTTAGTATTGAGTTTCCAGTGTGTACAATGGTCACGAAGGTCACAACGAACACGGAGAGCTCCAACTTTATATCCTTTGTGTCCTTCCCTGCCGGCAGGCAGGTTTGTGTTCTTTGTGAAACCTTGCCTTCTCCTTCCAAACTGTGGTGCACCAGCTTTCCGAGCAGAGTTTAGGATGATACTGGAAATTGATAGACTGTTGTTGAAAAGATGGATCAGAAATCAAAACCAAAAGTTACATGAACCCGTGGGTCTTGAACAATATAATTTTCAACCGGCCAGGCGAGATCAAACTTCAGGTAATAGCCGAACATCATGGTTCTGAAACCCAGCCCATAACTATAAAGCCAGGGGTTAAGGTATTCGTCAATTCGCACTTCAAAGGCATGGGCATCCACAACGCGCGACCGCACACTTCGCTGCCCGGAAAAGGTTGGACTGCCTGTCCAACTGGTGCCTACATCATAAAAAGCTAAGAACTGCATATTCCGGAAAAAATTGGAGGCAATAGGCCCACCCGCTAAAGCTCTAACCAACGGCACCCGCAATTCGGCATTCCCTATGATAACACTTGAACCATAAAACGTTCCGTAATCAAAACCGCGCAAACTGGTGGCAAACTCCAGGAAAATCAGATCAGGGTTGAAACCCGGCCTGCCCACCAAAGGGTTTCCAACACCATCATAATTCGACTTGTTGAACAGCCAATTATCCATGCCTCCCAGCATATATTTTTTTGGCGCATTGCCCATGAACGACCCACCAAACCCACGAACCGCAAAAACTATTTCCTTATATATTTTTTGATAATGTCTTAAGTCAATTACCAACTGCGAAAAGTTAAGCCTGGAGTTTTCCATGGCCTGGTAATTGACGAAACTGATTTTGCCCCTCGTTCCTTCAATAATATTCAATCCGGTTGTAACCGAATTATCAAACACCAACTCAGCTTTGGCGCCTGCGTAAAACTGTTGCATAGACGGGCCAAATTTTGGGCCTCCGCCCGCATTCAACGGGTTTTCATCTCCCTTATCAATGAAGCGGGTGAATCCAATAAATGGTTTTATGGATGCGCGCAACCGGGTAACGATTGGCATAGACATACTAAATTCAACTTTTTGAAAAGTGTACTTCTCTGATTTGTCTTGATTTTGAGTTGAGTTGATCCAATAGATTGCCTTGCGGTCAAACCGGATTGCATAGTCGATGCGCTTGGGCAGGTATTGCACTTCAGCAAATACATCACCACTCTTCCAATCCGTCATCGATACCTGTAAGCCTCCATAAAGCCTGAAATTTTCCAGCATGTCATTCATTTGAGTTTCGCCCCTTAAACTCAATCCGCGCAGGGGATCAATGACGATATTGGTAATCAAATTTTCGTACGAGAATTTTGGTTGATAGGGAAATGGCCCATTAATGCGAGCCGGTGCGTTGGCTTTCAGGTACCGGTTTAAAAATGTTTCGGATGGCTGGGTTGCTTTTTTAACTTCTTCGTCTTCAAAAATATAATCCTGGGTATTAACCGTTTTCTTTTCGGGCTGCACTTTCACCGTATCCTTAGACATAATTTTTATCACCTGGGGTGCATCCTCAAATGTGTAATTATCTGTATTGATAATGGTGGTGGGCGGCTTTGCCGTTGTTGTGTCTGTAACGGGCGAGGGTTGAATAATTTGCCTGGCGCTGTCCACCTTAACCGTGTCGGGGTTGGCTTCCTTCAACCGTTGGTTGATCAGGTCTTTTAGGGTCATGCCTTTAGAGGCGGCTGCTTTCCGTTTCTCTGTTATTTGCTTTGCCTGCTGCAGGTCTTGGCGTTTGGTGGCCGGTGTGAATATTTGCTTGTTGCGGTCGAAGCTTTTGAAAACAAAAATTTCCTCTTCCATTTTCTTCGTGGCCACCATGGCAAATGTATTGGTGCTAAAATCAATGTCGTATTCTTTTATGCCGGAAGCAAAATTGGTGACCTGTGTGTAAATTTTTGTTCGGTTATCGAACCGGAACAAGTTGGTGATGCCACGTTGATCGCTCAGATAATAAAAAATATCCTCGTTAGCCGCATTGGGGTAATAGTCTTTCCCTACCGAATTGGTTAGCCGCTTAACTACATTAGTGGTGCTGTCGAGATTGTAGATGAACAGGTTGTAATCAATCGTTTTGATTTCCCTGATGTTGTTTTTCTTCACGTTCACCGTATCGGTGGTGCGGTTTGAACTGAATACAATGGAGTTGGTGCCGGGAATGAAGGAAGGATCAAGGTCGTCAAAAATATCGTTGGTGAGTCTGCGCACCCGGTCGCGCCTGCTGCTCAGAAGGAAAAGATCGTTCTGCCCATCCTGCTCGGCACTTAACACCACCAGCCTTCCGTTACCGGAAAAATCAAAACTCCG
>JAYUHI010000017.1:0-6202 GCA_043767095.1 Bacteroidota bacterium | reverse complement strand
AGATGCCTAACCAGCTGGGCCAATCTATGCTCCTCCTCTTGGACCCGCCTTCGGAAGCCTACGTCGGGCAAGCTTGAACTAGATTCAAAGGTTCAATTAAACCGATGTTTAGGTGCTCCTCCTCTTGGATTTGAACCAAGGACCCTTCCGCCTAGGCGGATCAGATGCCTAACCAGCTGGGCCAATCTATGCTCCTCCTCTTGGATTTGAACCAAGGACCCTCTGATTAACAGTCAGATGCTCTAACCAGCTGAGCTAAGGAGGAGTGTTGGCTGATTTGGGATGCAATATTAATAGTTTGCGAACAAAAACCCCAAAATTCGACTTTGGGCTTACGTTGAGTCTATTTTTGAATTCAAAAACGCCCTTCCGTGGCCTGACTTGAGAAATCTCTCCCGCCTCATTGCTTCTGATCGTGTTACAAATTCCTCTTTATAAACAAGATTCCACGGACCTCGATTCCTAGTATATGGACTTAATCCTGAATTGTGACACCGGAGTCTCTCATCCAAATTATGGGTATGACCTGTATAAAACTTTCCAGTTGATTGACTTCGAAGTACATAAACGGTAAAAGTCACAAAAATTGTAGGCGCTTTGGTTCAACAAACTAACGATACCCCGAGAAAAATAGTAGGGCAGTGGTGTAAGGAAAACAGGACTGAAGGACCCTTCCGCCTAGGCGGATCAGATGCTCTAACCAGCTGAGCTAAGGAGGAAAATGGAGTGCAATATTATAGGATTGCGCTTGATTATACAAAGGTAGAGGAGATTTCCCTTTTTAGAATTCTGACTGCCTATTTTTTATCCTCAATCGAATCGGCAAAATCCATAACGCAGTTATAGTTCCACACTAAATGCGGCTTGATGGAGCAGCCAATGTACCGGGCAAAGCGTTCCATGATATTTTTCCGGTGACCGCGGCTTTTCACACCATTATCAATTAAAAGTTGAAGGACAATGTCGAGAGGTTCACTATGGCCATACGAGCAATTCTCCCACGGGCCGGTAAAAGCCCCCGTAAAATTTCCATATCGCTTAACTCGGGTGGCGGCATCCTCCCCTTTCGTACCTATATGACCAACAATACCTTTCTCCCCCAGGTCGGTGGCATGATCGCGCGCGGCCAGAGAAAGGGCTTTCGAAGGTTTTAAGATTTCCTGTGGCTTCCAGTTTAAAAGTTGATTGTAACATTCAATGGCGAATTCATTTTCGTTTTTTCTTTTCTCCAGGTAAGTCCTGGCAAACAAGGCAGGGTTCGTGCGAACTTTATTGATCAGCAAAATTATTTCTTTCTCATCCTCAGAAAGGTAACTTTCATCTCGGCCAGTGTCGAGGTCTTTGACAGGCCACTCCTGAGCCTTGGTTAAAAAAGTCAAGGACAGAAATAAGAAAATAAACTTTTGTTTCATATATCTGAATGAACGGCTTCAAGCCGAACTTACTCTCACCTTCTATTTAACAGGCAACCGGCAGGCATCGACAGCAACCAGCAGGTTTAATGAATCAGATTTTGTATCGGTAATCCTGTAATTTGTCTGCCCCGCTTTTATAACGAACAAATCCACATGCCTAATGGCATTGTAAGTCACGCTATCGGGTTCCAGCCTCCACATTACATCTTTTCCAATGTCATGAACGCCAGCAGTTGAATCAACCTCTAAGGATTCCTTCCCGATTGTTTCCGTTCGTTTTCCGTCCTGGTCAACGAAATAATATCTATGATCGCTCCTGTCTCCTTTTATTTCTGGTTTGATAATCAGAAGCCCCGTTGTTGGGACCTCCAGCAATATCCTACCATCCTCTTTGGCTGGATCGACTCCGCATGACTCGTCATTGATTATTTTTATTGATCCTTGAAAATTTTCCGGTATCAGGAATGTAAGAGGGGTAGAAGGAGTTGGCAGGGAATCGATGAAAACTCCGATATAAAGTAAAATGACAGCTAACACCGGCAGAAAAATACTGAGCAATTTTGTTCTCTTTTTTTTTCTGGAAACCATTACTAATGCAACTCCACCAATAAAAATGGGGAAACCAAAAATCAAGAACCAAAGGGTGGCACAAAGTAATACGCCTATAATGACGAGTGTAAGCCCTATGCCATATTTCCAATCTATACTCATCTTTCAAACAATGTGTACAAGTTATAGGAATAAGTTCCGATTAAATACATCTTCTTAAGTTTCCTTTTCCAAAAACGGATATCGGTAATCAGTTGGCGTAACAAAAGTCTCTTTTATAGTCCTTAGGGAAACCCATCTTAATAAATTCACCTTCGCTCCGGCTTTGTCGTTGGTGCCTGATCCACGTGCGCCACCAAAAGGTTGCTGACCAACCACGGCACCGGTTGGCTTATCGTTGATATAAAAGTTGCCAGCCGAATTGGTTAGTTTCTTAGTCGCCATTTCAATGGCATAACGATCCTGAGCGAAGATGGAACCGGTTAAAGCATACGGAGAAGTGACATCCACCAGCTCCAATGTTTGTTCAAAATTTTCGGAGTGGTAAACATAGGTTGTAATCACCGGCCCGAAAATTTCTTCGCACATGGTGATGGAGCTTGGGTCTTTCGTCAGGATAACGGTTGGCTGAATAAAATACCCTTTCGATTTATCATACTTGCCCCCGGCAATGATTTCATTCATCGAGTTGCTCCTTGCCTTTTCGATGTAGCCAACGATGGAGTCGAATGCTTTTTCATCAATCACCGCATTGATGAAATTGGAGAAGTCTTCGGTGCCGCCCATTTTCATGGAGGCCAAATCATCGAGCAGATATTTTTTGACATCCTCCCACAGATTAGAAGGAATATAACACCGTGATGCCGCTGAACATTTCTGACCCTGATACTCAAATGCTCCGCGTGAGATGGCTGTGGCGAGCGCCTTCGCATCGGCACTCTTGTGTGCGACTATAAAATCTTTCCCTCCGGTCTCCCCTACTATGCGCGGATAGGATTTGTATTTGGAGATATTAGCGCCAATGGTTTTCCACATGCCCTGAAACACGGCAGTGCTTCCGGTGTAATGGATTCCCGCAAAGTCTTTGTGATTGAATATTACTTCACCGGCATCAGGCCCGCTCACGTACACAAGGTTAATCACCCCATCGGGCAGCCCCGCTTCTTTTAAAATCTGCATGATAACATGAGCTGAATAAATCTGTGTGTTCGAAGGTTTCCAAACCACAGTGTTGCCCATCAGAGCCATACTGGTTGGAAGGTTTCCTCCGATGGCCGTGAAGTTAAATGGGGTAAGAGCAAACGTAAATCCCTCCAGTGGACGATACTCCATTCTATTCCAAACGCCCGGAGAAGATTGCGGCTGATCATTATAAATCTCGCTCATGAAATACACATTGAACCGGAGGAAGTCTATTAACTCACAAGCGGAATCAATCTCGGCCTGGTACGCATTTTTAGATTGGCCCAACATGGTGGCCGCGTTCATTTTATAACGATACGGGCCAGCCAACAGATCGGCTGCTTTCAAAAAAATACTGGCCCTGTTCTCCCAACTCAATTCAGACCAAAGTGGTTTGGCCGCCATAGCCGCATCAATAGCCTGCTCAATATGACTCTTGTCTCCGGCATGGAAATATCCCAGGGTATGTTGATGATCATGAGGCGGTGCAATACGTTTTTTATTTCCGCTTCTTACTTCCTCTGCACCAATGTGCATGGGAATATCCTGTTCCAAGCTACGCGCATCTTTCAAAGCTCTTTGTAATAGACTTCGCTCCTTTGAACCAGGGGCATACGATAGAACCGGTTCGTTTTTAGGAAGAGGGACGTGAAAAAATCCAGGCATGATAATCGGTTTTATTTTGGCGGGCAAGTTAGTAAAAAGTAATGGCTGAATGCTTCTGAAGACTGGACCTCATCATGCAACAGATTTTGCAAGTATGGGTTGTTGATAAATGACCCACCATAACACCTCACCCCCGACCCCTCTCCGAAACGGAAAGGGGGAGCTTTCTTAAATAACAATATAAGTTTGTTTCGGGGAGGGGATTTAAAATCTAATTCTTCCGAACCCTAAAGCAAAAGTTCAAAAAAGAGTCACCCCTCTCCGAAACGGAGAGGGGTCGGGGGTGAGGTTTATTACAGTATCTCCTTCAACTCCAAAAGATCATGAATCTCGTGTGTTACATCGGATGTATGAATTATTTTTTTCGGATTGAAAAGAACGGAATCAATTCCCGCATTGGCGGCTCCGGCAATATCGGTCAGCAGGTTGTCGCCCACCATAATGGTTTCCTGATTGGAGTAACCACTTTGCTGAAGCGCATACTCAAAAATTTCTTTCGATGGTTTTTTGTATCCGGCCCGTTCGGAGGTAATTACCTCTTTAAAATATTTCCCTATGCCTCCGCTCTGCACTTTCGTGGATTGAGTCTCCTCGAATCCATTCGTGACTAAAAAAATTGGGTAGCGATGCATCAGGTAATCCAGGATTTCTATCGCATGGTTAATAAGATTCTTTTTGGTTGGCGATATGGTGAGGTAATCTTCTGATAGGTTATGGGCCAAAGCCTCGTCCACCATCTCCATCTCATCCAATACTAATTGAAACCGTTCATGTCTGATGACGTGCCGATCAATCAAACCGCGATCGTACTGATCCCACAATTGTAAATTCACATTTTGAAAAGCATCATGAAATTGTTCAAAGCCTGCACCGCCTGGTCGATCCATCCGGTGAAATGAATAAAGATCTTCCAGAGTTTCCCTGGAATTCTTATCGTAATCCCAAAGGGTATGATCCAAATCAAAAAAAACAGCGCTGTAAATTTTCATGGGCGAGCCAGGTGAAGCGGCTTCAGGTTTAATTTATTGAGGGCCAGCTCCCGGTTTGAAAACATGGTAAGAAAAATGGACTGGTCTTTCTGAAGGGTTGGGTCGCGGCCAATAAACTGGAGAATTTGCTTGATGATGTCGAACACCTCATCCTTAATCTGGTAGAACATCCACTGGTTGTATTTCCGGAAAGTAAGAATGCCGGAGTTTTTCAAATAAATCAAGTGCCGGCTCGTTTTGGTTTGCGTGAAGTCGAGGATGCGCTCCAGATCAGAAATACACATTTCACCATTAGTGAAAATGAGGTTTAAAATCCGGAGCCGCGAAGTATCAGAACAAGCGAGGAAAATCTGAGCCCCCGGATCGAGGTTAAAATGTTTGAGCCGCATGAAAATGAAATGGGTTGAAAATTACAAATTCCATCAACGGTAAGGCAATTTAAAAGACAGTTATGGTAAGTGTAGGGTATTCTTTTACCTTTGAGCCTTTATTAGACACCAATAGCACGAATGGTCACGAATTGTGAAAAGAAATGGAACCAGCCGGGGTTAGTGTCGATCAGTGAAACCAGTGTCTTTTGAAATCTACTTACAAAATACTTTTCCTTTCGTTGATCATCCTCTGCTTCGGGGGGCTTCATACGTTATCGGCTCAAAGCCAAAAGCGCATTATCCAGCTTTCAGGGATTGTACTGGATCAGGACAGTGTGATTGCTTTACCGGGCGTGCACGTTTATGTTCCGAAAGCCGGCAGGGGTACTTCCACCAATGCCTCTGGATTTTTTTCCATGCCTGTGCTCGTGGGCGATAGTGTGGTGGTGAGTTCGGTAGGTTACAAGCGAGTCCACTACATTGTTCCCATTAACCCCACCGATTTTCTGACCCTTATTATTGAAATGACGGAGGATATCACATACCTGGGTGGGGTAACCATTACACCATTCCCAACCGAAGAAGTATTTAAGCAGGCCGTGCTGGCCCTCAACATTCCACTGGACGAGAATAATATCGACAAAAAGAACATAAATGCTGAATTGTTGGCCCTCATGGCGCGCACTGCCCCCATGGATGCCAACCTGAATTACAAATACTACATGGATCAGACCATTGCCGGTTACTCCTCTAAATTCCAGCCGCCCATGAACCCCTTCCTCAATCCCTTCAATTGGGCCAGGTTTTTCAAAGACCTGAAAAAGAATAAGAAAAAGTAGAATTCCATTGGTTGGTTTTTAATCTCACCGGGAGTTTCTATCCAACCCTGACAGGGATTTCAGAACCCTGTCAGGGTTAAGGTTTGCTATTGGGGACCTCTAATAACTCACGAATGAATACAAATAGAACGCTGATGACACTGATTGGGCAGATTATCGCTGATAAAATCATAATTTATCATAATCATCTG
>JAYUHI010000016.1:0-2633 GCA_043767095.1 Bacteroidota bacterium | reverse complement strand
CGGAGCATCCTTCTGATTCAACCGAACATCCTGCAGGCGAGCACCCGGCAGACTCTACTAAAAATCAGTGAGTCCTTTTATAAGGCTGGAGTGTTGGGTCGCTTAAACGAAAATGTTGTTTTCGTGGCCGTTTCCTGACCGCTGATCTCTAATAAGGGAAACGCCAAAAAATTAATAGGCCCTGATGCGGGACCAGGTTCAACATTGAGATCGCGGCCCTGGCTCAACTCAATTCGATTCGCTGGATGGTGGCCAAAATAATAGGTGGCCAGTGAGGTGTATTTATTGGCTTCACTTATATCAATTGGCCACCATTTACCTTCAGCATAAAACTCGGCCCAACAGTGGTAGCCATCAATGCCGCCTTCATTCCTTTCGGAAGGAATGGACGCACCTACTGCAAACCGGGCAGGAATACCGGAAGACCTGGCGAGTGAAATAAAAAAGGAATGGAATTCCGAACAATTTCCGGTGCGCACATCGCAGGCGTAATTGGCATCACCCTTTCCATAGTTGCCATACTTCATGTAACGCATGTTATCAATGATGTAGTCATACAACGCCCGGGCTTTCATAAGAGCATTTACATCGCGCCCTCGGGTAGCTTCTTTGGCAATTTCCGCGAAGCGCCCTCCTACCGGCATTAATCGATTATCCGTCAGGTACCGGGTATCAACAGGTCCTGCTTCATCCATAGCTCCCCTTTCCATACGCTTCACCTGATATGTAATCTCTATAGTCTGTTGGCTTTGCAAAGCACCTGGTTCGAGATACAGGATCGTATTATTGAACTCTTTATCCTTAAGTAGTTTATATTCAACAGGTACTTTCATGGATGTTATTTCTACCGATTGGTAATTGTCAGTCGTTGCGATTGGAATCCACATTTTTGCATCGCCTTTGATTTCGGGCAGTTCAACACGATACTGAAATTCAAACGAATCACTTCCTTCAATGACTCCAAGTAAGCGGGTGGAAGCATCCTTTACTGGCACACGATGCCACGTTTTATCCTTTCGCTGTTTCCAGGCATAATAAGGTTTGCCATTTAATTTATGAACGGTGGTCTCGGTTACATTCATGGCTCCGGGTTCTCCACTCAGAAAAAAGTCTACATCATACACATCACCGTTTTCATCGGCAAGATCAACACATGCAAAATGACTTTTCGGGCCAAGGTTGGCCAAGTATTCGGTATGTACCCGAACCAGTTTCATACGAAACTCCTCTCCCCTATCGCTTACCTGAAAATATCCACCATTTTCTTCCGTCTTCTTTTGAATGAAGTTCTTTATTCCCGATTCAATCTCCGCGATGGAAACCTTTCTTGTGCCTTTTTTTTGTTCAACATTCGCTTCTTTCTTCTCATAGCATGAGGCCAGGGCAAACATAATTGCACTTAGTAGGATGATATTGAATGATTTTTTTATCATAGGTTAAAGTTAAACAACTCTGCAAAGTGAGCCTTGAAGATAAAATTTTCCGTCCAACAAGCAACACCCCGATGTACCGGGGGCAAGAGAACGCTTCCCTCCCACTCCCAACCCCTCGGTACAGCCTCCCAAATCTGTCCCGCGCTTCGCAGGAGAGTGTCGATGCCCAGCTGGTGTGAATGATGGAGGTTTGAATTACTAAAGTCCGTGCTAAAAAAACTTCTATAAAGATTTGGGTAAGCCTCCCGCGAAGCGCGGGACACGCTCCGCCTAAGCTATGTTAACATAACGCAGAACCACTATATAACTCTTGCCCTTTTATAAGCAGGCGTGGTGTTGTTCCCAAGCCGGTTGGTCGTCCATATTAAAAATTGTACCTTTCAGAACCTTGGCAGGGGTTTTTACGATTATTAGGCTACCTATGACCATCTCCATTGCACCATCCATTGAAACACAAAACTCCTTTTTCGAATGGGAAATACGCATTTTTCCACTCAAAAGGATTGCCATTAGTTTCCTTGATAAGTTACTGAACCGTTACCTCAATAAGTTGAATGACCTTTTGGATCAGGCTTATACTGACATTCAAGGTGCTTTGGTGGTTCTTAAAGACTATTCGAAAGAGAACGCCCAGCGCGACTTACCTTTAGTAAAAAAGGCGATCAAGCTTTTGATAACCTATAAAACAGCTCTTGAACGAGCGGAGTATTTAGGCAGTGAAGAAGTAAAGACCAAGATCAACCTGGTAATTTCTGCGCTGTATGATGCAGAGATTCAAATGAAAATGAAAGCGTTCGCTGGTCAATCCCGAACTGCTACTCAGCCAGAATTACTTGAGACTATGGCTTCTGCCTCCAAAGAAGCTCTTCAAAGAGCCCTTTCTCATTGATCTCTCAGCGTGACATTGTTGAAGTTCCGTTTAATCTTCCGCAAGGAGTTAAACCACATCCCGTAATTGTTCTATCTAATGATGAAGCTATTCAGGAAGAAGGTTCCTTCATTGGTTTAATGATGAGCACCGAAAAATGGAATGACCTATATACATTTGAGATTACATCTGATATGCTTTTGAAGAAATTGAATGTTCCCTACTCGGAAGCACGGTTACATCTGATAAGTTTTTTCAGAACGAAAGAAGTTGTTCCTACTTCCAATTTTAACAATAAGCTGAAGCCAGAATTTTTTAAAGAACTGATCAAA
>JAYUHI010000015.1:0-6210 GCA_043767095.1 Bacteroidota bacterium | reverse complement strand
AAGTCCACAAAAATGTCCAAACCTTCCAAAAGGTTAAAGGCTGCTTTGGATGACGATTATAGAAGTTTAATCTTGAAAACTTAAAAGCGATTTCCCTGACGGAGAACTCCTCCCCCACTCATCAGTATCAAAAACTGAGTAAATTTGCCCCCAATGCTGAAAATCAAAACCTTCACCTTCAATCCCTTTCAGGAAAACACCTATGTAATTAACCACGGATCGGAGGCCGTCATCATAGACCCGGGCAATTCCGACAAAAACGAAACCGCTACGCTGGATCAATATATCTCGGATGAGAAGCTAACAGTAAAGTATTTGCTCAATACCCATTGCCATATAGATCATGTGCTGGGCAATTACCATGTGAAGGAAAAATACAAAGCGCCTTTCATGATTCACGAACTTGATCTTTCCGTGTTAAGGGCCGTGAAGAGTTATGCGCCTAACTATGGATTTCCACTTTATGCAGAATGCCTTCCTAATTCTTTTTTAAAAGAGGGCGATGAAATTTTTTTGGGAAATACAAAAGCCAAAGTATTATTTGTTCCCGGTCATGCGCCCGGTCACATTGCTTTTTACTTTGAAGATGAAAAGAAAATATTTTCCGGTGATGTGTTGTTCCGCTCCAGCATTGGCCGAACCGATTTACCGGGTGGCAACTTTGATACCCTGATCGAAAGCATCCATCAAAAACTTTTCACGCTGCCCGATGAGGTGACTGTTTATTCCGGCCACGGCCCCACGACAACGGTTGGAGAGGAAAAAGTTTCGAATCCATTTTGCGCACTTACAATAAAATAAATTTTGCTTAAAAAAACCTTTTACCCCTGACACCTGATAGCAATTCAAATAATGGCCCGCGCGGTGGCGGTTCCCCCTTCGGCCTGTCCCGCGTCTCGCGGGAGGGTCAGGGGGCCGCGCGGCACATACCCAATGCGCTGACTTCCGGTAATCTGATTTGCGGTTGCGTGGGAATAATTTGTTCGTTCACCAATCCCGAAATTCCAACGGCCTGGTTTGTTTGGGCTGCCTGCGTTTTTGATTTTCTGGATGGCTTCAGCGCCCGATGGCTAAAAGTTTCCCACCCAATCGGCAAAGAACTGGATTCGCTTGCCGACATGGTGACCTTTGGCGTGCTGCCGGCCATTGCTATGAAAAATATGTTAAGCACTTCCGGGCTTGGGCTGTGGTCGTGGATGGGTTTATTGCTGGCTGTTTTTTCGGCCATCCGATTGGCAAAGTTTAATATCGATACCCGCCAAAGTGATTCTTTCATTGGTGTACCAACCCCAGCGCAGGCCTTATTTATTTGTGGGATTCCATCCCTTATGGCCATAACTCCAGTGGCTTGGTTCGGGCCTGCAACATTGGTGGTCATAACCTTGTTGTTTTCCTGGCTTATGGTTTCACCCATCCCCCTGTTTGCATTAAAATTCAAAAGTTTTGCGTGGAGCGAAAACAAATTAAGGTTTACCTTTCTATTCGTTGCTGTATTATTGATCGCCATTTTTAAGGCAGCCGGTTTGCCCCTGGCCATACTGCTCTACATACTTTTTTCGTTACTGTTCAGGCCCTGACCTCCTGAATTTAAGCCAACAGATTTTGATCCGATCGATACTATATACTACAGTATTCCTGCTTTTCTCCTTCCAGGCTTCCGCCCAAAATTCAGTTTTGAGTACAGGCAAGTGGTTTAAAGTTTCAGTAAAAACGGATGGCATCTATCAAATCAATTATTCACAGTTAAAAAGTTTAGGCGCTGATCCGGATAAAATCAATCCCGCCACACTCAAATTATTTGGTTTCCCAAACGGCATGCTGCCACAGGCCAACAGCACTTCCCGGCAAAAAGATTTGAAAGAAATAGCGATCATGGTTTCGGGTGAAAGCGATGGTAAGTTTAACAGCAGCGACCGCATTTTATTTTATGGCCAGGGGCCCGATTTGCATTATTATGATGCCTCCAAAGAAACTTTTTGGTATGAGAACCACTTGTACACAGATAAGAATTATTACTTCATCACTTTTGGAGGAGGCGCAGGAAAGCGAGTGACGCAACAGGAAAATATTCCCGTGAGTTTTCCAGTCGTCAATCAATATTTTGACTTCGCGCAGTTTGAAGAAGACAAAGAAAATATACTGCACTCAGGGCGTGAATGGTTTGGGTTTGAATTTGGTTCGCAAACCGAAGCCACCATTCAATTTGGCATGGAGGGAGTGATTGATAATTCACCCGTTACATTAATCTCACGGGTAATGGCACGGGCGTTTGAGCCGGCTTCATTCAAAGTATTTTATAATAATGTGGAAGTGGGAACACAAGATATTGCTACGGTAGCCAATACCACCTATGCGTCCAAAGGAAGGATGAAATCGGATACACTGAAATTCAATTCAACCGTTGTTGGCGCAGCTACGAACTCTCTTCAAAAGATTAAATATCAATTCATAAAAACCGGCACCGCCCATTCGGTGGGCTACCATGATAATTTCTTAGTAAGCCTGAAAAGAAAAATTTCACTCTACGGTGATCAAACTATAGTATCGCTCACCGATGGCCTGGCTAATCCACAATCAACCATCGAAATTATTTCGAACACAATTGACCCGATAGTTTGGGATGTGACCGATCCATTCTCCGTTAAAAATCAGGCTCATAATTATGCGAACAGCAAAGCTTCTTTTAATTCGGCAACGGGTTCCCTCAAAAAGATTGCGGTGTTTAACGGGCAGAAGGCTATGCCCCTTCCAACCAGTGAAGGAATTGTAGCCAATCAGAACTTGCAAATCATTTCCCTGGCCGATTTAATCATTATTGCCCATCCTGATTTTTATAATGAAGCTTTGCGGTTAGCTGCCCACCGGTTAAATAATAATAACCTGACGAGTTGGGTGGTAACACCTCAGCAAATTTATAATGAGTATTCGGGTGGCAAGCAAGATGTTTCCGCTCTGCGCGATTTCATACGCGATATTTATTTGAAATCAAACCAGGGATTGAAATATGTTTTGGCTTTTGGCCGTGGCTCTTTCGATTACAAGGGCCGCGTACTAGGCAACAGCAATTTTGTGCCTGTGTATGAGTCGAGAAATTCGCTTTCACCGTTGGAGACTTATGCCTCCGATGATTTCTTTGGCTTCCTGGATGAGAATGAAGGTTATTGGAGTGAGACAGGGCCATTCAATCACACACTCGATGTGGGTGTCGGCCGGTTGCCCGTTAGAACAGCCGAAGAAGCCAAAGCTATTGTGGATAAATTAATTGATTACGACACGCATCAAAAATCAAAAGGAAAGTGGAAAACCGAAATTGTGTTTACAGCCGATGATGGCGACTATAACATCCACCACAGTCAGGCTAACCAACTGGCAAACTTTGTAGAAAATTCTAATCCTGGAATTCTTACCAAAAAAATTTACCTCGATCGCTATCCCCAAATTCAAAAAGCGTTTGGCCAGATTTCACCGGAGGCAACCAACACATTATTCCGGGCCTTCCATGAAGGCGCCTTGATTGTGAATTTCACCGGCCATGGTTCAGAACAACTTTGGATGCAGGAACGCATGCTCGATCCGGTTTTTGTGGCCACGGTAGAAAACCGGTTTTTGTATCCGTTCCTGATCACCGCCACCTGCGAGTTCGGCCGGAGCGATGACCCCCTGTTAATCTCTTCGGCTGAAAAACTTTTGATACGAAAAAATGCCGGGACAATTGGACTGGTTACTACCACGAGGCCTGTTAATTCTTCCACCAACTTTGAAATCAATTACGACTTTTACGATTCATTTTTGAACGACAACGCTTCGAAGGGCAAAGCCATCGGCACGGTTTTAAGCGCAACCAAGAATAAAGGAAGCTTAGGCATCGCCAACCGGAATTTCACTTTGCTGGGCGACCCTTCGATGATGGTTGGCTTACCTTCAAGTGAAGTCTCCCTGACAGAAATCTCGAACGCGCAAAGCGAGAGTATTCTAAAGGGGCTTACGAAATACACTCTGAAAGGAGAGATCAGGAGAAACGGTCTGTTGCAAAATGATTTTAATGGCGAGGCTGAGATCAGGATTTTCAACAAACCGGAAACCCGGTTTACGAGGGGAGATGAAAACCCTGCTTTTCAATTCAGCGAATACACTCAAATGCTTTTTAACGGAAAAGCCTCCGTTAATAGTGGCCTGTGGGAGACGGAGTTTGTCGTTCCTGCCCTCAGTCAGGATGTCCCCTCAACAGGAAAAATCATGATGTCTGCAACTCCAACGAATCATGATCAACCTGATGCCATGGGAAATTATGCTGTGAGCATTAGCAACATTAATAATAGTGTCACCGATTCATCGCCACCATCGGTAGCTCTCTTTATTAATGACACTACCTTCGTTCAGGGCGGCATCTCAAATGAAAACCCTTTTCTCATCGCCAAAGTGGAAGATGATAATGGCATCGATATCTCAGGAAATGAATCTACTTTAATTTCAGCCATCCTGGATAATGACACCACATTTAACCTCACCAACTATTTTCAAAATTACAGCAATAGTTTTCAAAAAGGGTCAATAACCTTTCAGCTATTTGGCCTCACAGAGGGCAAGCATAAAATAGAATTCACGGTTTTTGATATTTCGGGAAACAAAACAACGGCTGCCGTTGAGTTTGTCGTGGGAGAGCAAAACAGGCTGGTGGTCTCCCAACTGGTCGGCTGGCCCAACCCATTTTCAGAAAGTGTAAAGATTGGATTCTTTCATAACCGCTCAGGCGAAGATTTGCAAGGAATGTTAACCATCTCCAATATATATGGCGAATCCATCAGGAACATTGAATTTATATCACCCTTTAGTCTCTTTAGCACGCAAATAATGGAGTGGGACGGAACCGATATCAACGGATCAAAATTGCCTGGTGGAGTATATATTTTAAGTTTATCCGTTCGTTCATTACTCGATGGGTCAAAAAATGAGTCCGTTGCCAAGTTGGTATTGTCAAATTAGTTACCTTTAACCTTGTAAACTGAATATGAAGAAGTTAGCATTATTGGCCCTGATCATTTCAATTCAACATTGGGCGTGGGCACAAACCACTACCTTCCCTGGATTAATCGGTCAGGATAGTACAAACAGAACCATCACCACTTCAGTACCCTTCCTAACCATCACACCAGACGCCCGTGCAGCCGGTATGGGCGATGCGGGAGTAGCCACCTCTGCAGATGCCAACTCCGCCTACTGGAATGCGGCCAAGTTGGTCTTCGTTGAAAATAAAATGGGAGTAACGATGTCTTACACGCCTTGGCTTGCCAAGATTATTAATGATATGCACATTTATTATTTAGCTGGTTATTACAAAATTTCACGCGAACAAGTAGTGGCCGCATCGATGAAATATTTTGACATGGGCGAAGTTGAATTCCGCACGATCCAAAATGATCCGAATGGCCGCTTTAACCCAAGAGATTTTTCTTTTGATGTAACGTACTCACGCTTGCTAACAGAAAATTTAAGTATTGGCGGAACCATTCGTTATATTCAATCAAACCTCACAGGCTCTTCAACAAGCAGCCAGGATGCCAGGCCGGGAAAATCAGTGGCTGTTGACTTTGGTGTTTTTTATACCAAGCAAATGGTCTCCAAAAATTCAAGTCTTTCCTTAGGGGCAACCATTACAAACATTGGAGCTAAAATTTCATATTCCGATGGAAACACGAAAGATTTTATCCCTGGGAATTTCCGGTTAGGCGGAGCATATAAAATGGAAGTTAACCCGTTGAATAGTTTTACGTTCGTTTTGGATTTCAATAAACTGTTGGTTCCAAGTCCTTATGCTGGTTCAAGAAGCAAGACATTATTGAGTGGTACGTTCGGATCATTTACCGATGCCCCCGGAGGATTCAAAGAAGAAATGCATGAAATCATGACTTCAGTTGGAGTGGAGTACTGGTACAACAATCTTTTCGCAGGAAGGGCTGGTTATTTTTACGAGGCCAAAGACAAGGGCAATAGAAAATATTTAACAGGTGGAGTTGGGCTAAGGGTTAATTCTTTTGGATTCGATATTGCCTATATGGTGCCCACCAACAAAAGGGAAAATGCATTAGCTGAAACCCTCCGGTTAACATTGCACTTTACTCCGCTCACTAAACAGAAAGAGGAAGAAGCCGCTAACCCATAATGGACAGAACTTCTCAGCCGCCTTTCCAAAAATCATTAACGTTTACCTTA
>JAYUHI010000014.1:0-2644 GCA_043767095.1 Bacteroidota bacterium | reverse complement strand
CTTACAAACAGCGAAGGTGCCACCGCACTCACAGGCACACTGCCTGATTCTGCTCCGCAAAAACCGATGAACACATCTTTGGTATCGCCAGCGGCTGTTATCTCGGCAAACATGGAGAGAGGTGTTCCAATCAAATCCACCCCGCGCACCAGTTCATCGGCACGGCCATCCACATAAACACGATAGACTTCCGTTGGGAAAATATTGAAAGCGTTCGGATTGTAGCGGTCGGTTGTGGTGAACCCCCCAATCACATTTCTGAAAAAGTATCCGTACTTTTTATTTTGCCGGATACACTCTTTAATCAACATCTTGCGCAAGTCATCCATGCTCACCGGCTTCGAATTTTCAACGATCAGATTCGATTGCCGCGACACGGCATTCATCCCTATCGAAGACCGGCCATGGCCGTTCGAGGTCGCGAAGTTTTCCAAAGGCGTTCGCGACATGAGGAAATTTTTCAGGATTCCTTTCTCCACCGCTTTCACCCGCTGGCCTTTGATGCCTTCATCATCGTATTGATAAAAACCATTCAGTTGTTTGCCCTCGTATTTTGAAATGGTAGGATCGAAAATTACATCGAGCGATTTGGGCAACACCTGTTCATTGATTTTCTCTTTGAACGTCTGGCCATCAAATTCGCTTCTCAGCCGGTGCCCTTCCACCCGGTGGCCAAATATTTCATGAAAAAATACGCCAGCGCTTTGAGCGTACAAAATGGCCGGCCCGGTGTAAGGTTCTGCCAGCGGGGCTTTCTTCAGCAACCTGAGTTTGCGCATGAGTTCGTTAACATCTTGAGCAATTATTTCGTCCGTTGGCAGGGCCGTTGGCGAGGTAGCATAATACGATTTCGTGAGGGGCAAAATATCACCATCATCGGCCCGAATACTTCCGGAAATAAAGAGATAGCAATACGTTAGGTTCTGAACCACTTCACTTCCTTCTGTCGATACAAAATATTTCCGTTCGGTTTCCATCCTGAATGTTGCCTCAGCCGAGATGAAATCCGCGGCAGGCGAAAACAACCGCGAGTACTTTTTTACTTTACTTTCCCAATCTGCTTTATTCCAGAGTTCACTCAACTCCGCAGTCTTATCTTCATAATAAACAGATGGTTTCTCTTTGGTAAAATCATTGAGCTTTTCTTTTTTTGGTTTTGAAGACAGGGCCGTGCGAATGGCTTTGTAAGAATCCATCGCACCCCGGTAAGCCTGCTGGGTGGACTGCCACATTTCTTTTTTAATCACGAGGGGGTCATCGTCCACGGGAATCACATTGATGCTGGCAAAGCGGGGCATCTCCTGAATCTCCATCCCGCTTTCATGGTGTGTGTTATCTAGCTCATAGCTGCCCACCTTCACATTGGCAGAAAACACCCGCACATGATTATCGTTGGCCGTCACAATGCTCCCAAATGAAGCCTGCAGAATAGACGACTGCACTTCATTAATCCGGTAGTCAATATAATAAGCGGGGATGTCCCTGGTTTTCAACACGGCCATCTCGCGGTTCATCTCCTCCTTCATCAGGTTGAGCAAATTGTCCTTGCCCTGTCCCCAGGCGGCAGCACCACAAAGAATGAAGAAGATAAAAAATGCTGTTTTGATTCTCATACAATAGAAATGCAGTAAGGTAAAAGAAGCCACAAGGTGCTGGGATTTTTTTTATAAACGAAATGGAGTTGGCCAAATTCTTAGGTTTCTAAATTTTATTTACATGGCGGCCGAGTGCAAAACGCGATGGCCACCGGGCTTCTGAAACAACTGAACGCTGCAAGTCTACGTGCCTACAACGAAGCAATAAAAGCTTGCAAAGCGTTGCACCAACCCGTGAAAATTTTTATTTACCTTTAACAGACTCATTAATTGGAAAGAAAGTTTTAACCGGAATCTATATCTATGGCCAAAGAATCCAAACCGAAAAGCGCTTTGTCTAAACCCATTGAGCAATACGAACATAGAGACAAGCAACGTCTCAATAATCCACCTGTGGGATTGGTGGATGCGCATACCGACAATGGAGGCCAAAAGAAAAAAACGTATCAGTATGACCCGCACCTTGACCCTCAACTACAATGGGCAGGCAAAGCGGAACACACCAGCTTTGAAGTTCCCACCGTAAGCCTTCACGTTCATGAGCGCATTGACCCGAAGCGAATAATAGAAACAATTAAAAAGGCGCCAGAGCCGAAAAGCCAGCTTTCTTTATTTGAAGCCGACAAAAAACCTTTGCGAGAAGCAATCGAATTCTATAAGCACAAAGAGGGTTGGAAAAACAGATTAGTAGCTGGTGACAGTTTATTGGTGATGAACTCTCTTTTGGAGAAGGAAGGTATGGGCGGAAAAGTGCAGATGGTTTATTTCGATCCTCCTTACGGGATTAAATATGGCAGCAACTTTCAACCCTTTGTAAACAAGCGTGATGTTAAAGACGGTAAAGATGAAGACCTGACTGCCGAGCCTGAAATGATCAAAGCTTTCCGCGACACTTGGGAACTTGGCATACACAGCTACTTAACATATTTACGTGATAGGTTATGGTTGGCTAAAGACTTGTTACATGAAAGTGGAAGTGTATTTGTTCAAATCAGTGATGAGAATGTTCATCACGTTAGAGAATTGATGGATGAGGTTTTTGGGAGGGA
>JAYUHI010000013.1:0-6238 GCA_043767095.1 Bacteroidota bacterium | reverse complement strand
GCTCACTTTTATTTTCTTCCCGCTCGATGAAATGATTTGTCCGTTGATTTTCATCTTAAATGCGGGCAAAGTAAACACGCCTTGTTTGGTTGGGGTGTAGGTCATAATCACGCCCTGCGTAGAACTCATCTGTCCGTTCACAATGCTGGTTTGCGATTGTGTGCTGGTGCCGCGCTTGCGGAAGCCTTCAATGTCAGGAAAGTTATCGTAGCTCTTCAGTTGTTCGTTGCTGATCGACACATGAATGGTCCACGCCTGGTTCTCCCCGATTTCGTCCGGCCCCAGAATAATCTGGACGTTGTTTTGGGCCCTGCCGATTAGGCTGAACAATGATGTTAAAACAAACAATGTTGCTTTTAGGGGCTGAAATCTCATATTAAATCCTCCTGACAATAATTCCGTTACAACAAAAATATATTGTTCCTTCCACTCTTAAACATATTTTTATAATTTCATGGTCGCAAGCACAACCCCGCCTGAATTTGGAGACACTCTACTTCACTTAAACATTTCAATTATGCTTAATTACGTGAAGACAGTGCTCACCCGTGTGAGTTTTGACGCTCGGCTATTTGAAAAGGAATTACGCAAAGCCATTAAGATGCTTGTGGCCGAAGAGATAAAAGAACTTCGTAACTGGTGCTATGCCACATTCGGGAATGAACACCCGGCTATTCTGAACAGGTGTTTTGTGATGGCGTGATTTGGAGTTGATCGCGATCGGTTAGCTCTTACTTGTTTTGCAAAGAGTAATCAATGTTGTTTTTAAGTCGCTGAAATCCTGCACGGGTTACAGCCGACTTCCCAAAATTCTTTTCGAAAACTTCATCAGTTAATTCCTTCCAATCCTGATTTGTAAAACCCGGCCACTCACCTGTAGGATTGAATCTCGGTTCAGCATGTGGTTTTGAAAACCGGTTCCAGGGACAAACATTCTGGCAAATATCGCAGCCGAAAATCCAGTTGCCCATCTTTTCTTTGAACTCGGATGGGATTTGTTCTTTCAATTCTATGGTGAGGTATGAAATACATTTGTTGCTGTCAATTACTCCATCGGCAATGATGGCATCGGTTGGGCAGGCGTCCATGCAGGCGGTGCAGGTGCCGCAGAAATCTTTCATGGGGCCATCGGGTTCCAGGTCCAAATCCAAAATCAATTCAGCAAGGAAAAAGAAACTACCCATTTGTTTATTTAGCAACAGTGAATTTTTTCCAATCCACCCAACACCAGACTTTGCCGCCCACTGTCTTTCCATAATTGGCGCAGAATCCACAAACGCGCGGCCATGCACTTCGCCTATCTCTTCCTGAATTTTTTCTAAAAAGATTTTCAGCTTTTCTTTAATCACAACGTGGTAATCTTCGCCATAGGCATACTTGGCAATTTTTAGTTTCCCTTCTTTGCCTGCCGAAGCTTCAGCGGAGGCAGGCCTGCTAAAATCCTGATGTGGATAGTAATTATAAACCAAACTCACCACCGACTTAGCGCCCGGCACCAGCTTGGTTGGATCCAATCGCTTGTCAAAGTGATTCTCCATGTATTGCATTTTGCCGTGGTAGCCACGCTTGAGCCAGGCTTCAAGTTTCGGAGCTTCGGCATCGAGAAATTCTGCTTTGGAGATGCCGCAGAAAGAGAAGCCCAATTCAGAAGCAATTGATTTAATCAGGGAGTAGTTATTTATGAAACCGTCATTTCGAGTGAGGAACGAACGAGAAATCTCCTGTTCATTGCTTTTAAAAGGGGATGTCTCACTATCGTTCGGCATGACGTGTAGTTAATAGGTTTATCTTCCTCTTATGATCAAGCATTACTTCCTCTTTCAAAATTGGGAAGTTTTGATATACCTCAATCAAACAACCCCGGTCCCTTAGAACTTTTAGGCACCGCTAATTTCAAATGCTTATACGCCAGTTCGGTTGTCTCGCGGCCACGTGAAGTGCGTTTGATGTATCCTTCCTGAATCAGGAAAGGTTCATATACTTCTTCAATAGTCTCTGCTTCTTCGCTCACCGCTGTGGCAATGGTGGTGAGGCCAACCGGGCCGCCTTTAAATTTTTCAATAATGGCCAGCAGAATGCGGTTGTCCATATCGTCCAGGCCGTGTTCATCTACATCCAAAGCCTTAAGCGCCATTTGAGCAATGTCTTTGGTGATTATTCCATCGCCTTTGATCTGGGCAAAATCGCGCGTACGCTTCAATAAATTATTGGCAATGCGCGGGGTTCCCCTGCTTCTTCTCGCCAGCTCGAACGCTGCATCCTCCTCTACGGTTGTACCAAGAATGGAAGCCGAACGCTTCACAATTTTCTTCAACAGGTTTGAATCATAATACTCCAATCTGGAATTAATGCCAAAGCGGGCGCGAAGCGGGGAAGTGAGCAGCCCGGCCCGTGTGGTGGCTCCAATAAGTGTAAATGGATTGAGCCCAATTTGCACCGACCGCGCGTTGGGGCCGGAGTCCAAAAGAATATCGATCTTAAAATCCTCCATGGCCGAATAAAGATATTCCTCCACCACCGGGTTGAGCCGGTGAATTTCATCAATGAAAAGTACATCATTGGTTTCCAGGTTGGTGAGCAGGCCGGCCAAATCTCCGGGCTTATCCAGCACAGGGCCTGAACTTACTTTAATATTCGAACCAAGTTCATTGGCAATGATATACGATAGCGTTGTCTTGCCCAGCCCAGGCGGACCGTGAAGCAGAACATGGTCGAGCGACTCATTGCGCTGTTTGGCGGCCTGCACGAACACTTTGATGTTGTCAATTATTTTTTGCTGACCAGTGAAGTCGCTGAACGTTAGCGGACGCAGCGTTCGCTCCAACTCTTTGTCGGCAGTATTCAGTTCTTCATGACCGCCTTTGATATAATCTTCACGCATAAGTTTTCTGCGCTTGAAAGTTAGGGAAAAGAAGTGAGAGCGGATTGAGAAAAATCAATCCTCGCCAAAATGCCAGCACACTCCGGCTATGTCGATCAGATTTACTTCGCGACCGTGGGGAAATGTTTGAGGTGGATTTATTTTGATTCCGAATTTTTCAGGGAGCTTCTTGGCGTTGACTTCATTCCAGAAATCATCGAGGTTGCTCACTGCCACGCGCATCATCAGGTTCTCGGCAAAATGTTTATCATCATAACGCTGGAGGATGAACTTGCACTGGTCGCGCTGAAAGCCGATGTAGTCTCCGGCATCCCAATTGATTGTAAAACCGAGTTCGAGAAATAACTTTTTTGATCCTTCAAAATCTTTCCCTGACGGAATGAAGGGCTCGATGGAGTTGAAGGTCATAACGGGTTCACTTTATAATACGGTTATTGCGTCATTACGTTTTGAACCACATAGTTACATAGAAATACACACATAGATTAGGAACAAAAACTATGTGAAAAACCTATGTGCCTATGTTTCTATTGTGGTTCAATATTGGACTTAATCATAAGGTTCCACAAAAATCTATGCATAACCATAAAACAAAGATCTGCAAAATTTGAGAAGGCCTGACTCCCAACCTTTTCTTTTGGCTATGACAAAGCCTCACCAAAACCGAACACATTTCTTCGTAAGCGAACAAGCGGCAACTCAATTCGCAACTGATTTCACACAAAAGGCTCATGGTATAGCCTTTGCCTATCAAATTCAAAAAAACCGGACTTATGATCAAAAACTACCTGGTGCTTTTCATCCGCAACCTGAAAAGGCAAAAACTTTTTTCCATAATTAACCTCCTGGGCCTCACCGTTAGCATCGCCAGCACGTTGCTGATCTACCTGTATGTGCATCACGAGTTCAGTTTCGACCGGTTCCATCATGATGTGGATCGCATTTATCGCGTTAACCAGACTTTTATCTGGGGCGAGAACAGCAATGCACAGTTCAGTTCCACCGGGCCTGGAGTTGCTTACGCGCTGAAAAATGAATTGGCCGAGGCAGAACTGATCACCAGCATTCATACTCCGGGCAATTTTATTATCTCCTACACCTCGCCTTCGGGTGAAGTCGTTTCATTTGAAGAAAGCAAGGTGCTTGCCGCTGATACCAATTTCTTTAGGATGTTCAATTTCAATATCCTTAAAGGAGACCCAACAGTTTCATTTCAAAATGCTAATAGCCTGGTGATGACAAAATCCACCGCCAAAAAATATTTTGGAGAGGACGACCCTATGGGAAAACTGGTTCGCTTGGGTGGCCCTAGTGGTGAAGAACAAAAAACATATGAGGTTACCGGCATAACGGAAGACACGCCCGACAACTCGTACATTGAATATGATGTATTGCTTTCCATGAAAGGTTACCCGATTGAACGATTTCACTGGAGTTGGGTGTGGACGCAACTGGAAACGTATATCCGGCTCGATCCAAAAGCCGATGTTAAACTGGTTCGAAAAAAGCTGGCGGATATTCCCCGGAAACGGGTAGGCGAAACACTCAAGGCCGCCATGAATACCACATATGATGAATACATTAAGTCGGGAAAAAAGTGGGAACTCTTCATGCAACCCATGGCCAGCATCCACTTGCCGCCAGGGCCGGTTCTGAACAGGCTTAACGATTCAGGGAATATTTCCGTTATCTATTCTTTTATTGGTGCAGCCATTTTCATCGTGTTGTTGTCGTGTGTGAATTTCATGAACCTGTCCACCGCCCAGTTCACGCGAAGGATCAAGGAAGCGAGTGTGAGAAAAATTCTTGGCCTCGGCAAGAAAGAGTTGGCCCTGGGTTATTTCCTTGAGGCGTTAACATTTTGTCTTCTTGCTTTGATGGTTGCGTTGGCCCTTACCCAATTGCTGCTTCCGGGTTTTAACCTGATCACCGAAAAGACACTGAAACTGAACTTATTTGATAACGCGGAGTTGATTGCCGGGCTTGCATCACTAACACTGCTGATGGCCATGGTCTCGGCCAGTTATCCGGCTTTTTTCCTCAGTGGATTTCGCCCGGTAGAAGCCATCAAAGGAAAACTGAAAGTGGGGCGCGAAGGAAAATCTTTCCGCAATGGTTTAGTTGTATTTCAATTCAGCGTATCCATCATGCTCATTATTTGCACCGCCATTGTTTTTCAGCAGCTCAATTATGTATCCGACAAGGATCTGGGCTTTAACAAAGAAAACCTGATGGTGCTCAACCACCTGGAAGTCTTAAGTGATGGAGAGGCGTTTACTCATGAAGCCATGAAAGTGCCAGGTGTGGTTCAATCTTCTTTGTGTACTTCGGTGCCACCTCGCATTTGGGACGGAGACACGTTCAGTGTTGAAGGAATGAGCGAAATGCGATTTCCCCTGAACTTTACCGGTGCAGACGAACGATATATCCCTACACTCAACATCAAACTTAAACTGGGTAGGAATTTTTCGGATAACCGCCCGGGCGATATTGAACGCGTGATCCTCAATGAAGCGGCCATCAGAAAGATTGGGTGGAGCGTTGATGAATCGGTCATCGGGAAAAAAATTATTTATCCTGGAAACGACAATGCCCTGTTCGAAATTATTGGTGTGGTGTCGGACTTCAATTACTGGTCGCTGGCAAACCCCATTGAGCCCATGGGTATTTTTCATTTGAAAACCAAAATCTATACCCTGTGAGCAAGCAGTATCTCGTCTTGCGCATGGATGCCCAGAGCAAAGACTCGTGGGAGAATAGCATTGCCCAACTGAAGCGGCTTTGGAAAACCCACGCGGGCGATAACCCATTTGATTTTGCATTTGTTGACCAGTCCTTTGCCGAAACCTTCCGTTCACAACAGCAGTTTGGAAAAGTATTAACGGTTATGGCTGCGCTCGCCATCCTCATTGCCTGCCTGGGTTTGCTGGGCATGATTATCTACGCACTCGAGCAGCGCATCAAAGAAATTGGCATCCGCAAAGTTTCAGGCGCATCGGTGTGGGACATCTTGAAACTCATCTCGCAGGGCTACACCAAACTGATTGTGATTGCTTTTCTCGTAGGCGCTCCTTTCTCTTACTGGCTCATGCAGCAGTGGCTCAACGATTTTGCCTATAAGATCACGCCTTCGATTTGGATTTTTTTGTTGACCGGGATGTGCACGTTGCTATACATGCCGACCTAAAAAATACAGCATAATCTATGTATTGTTTCATTTGGCTTGCCCCACTCTGTCATTTGTTTTTTGACAACCAGCTCTAACTCATTCAGTGTTGCGAAGTATTTATTATGGGTACACTTCCTGCGTGTTATCTTCCATACCCTTTCAATATTGTTTAAATCTGGGCTATAGGG
>JAYUHI010000012.1:0-6250 GCA_043767095.1 Bacteroidota bacterium | reverse complement strand
CAAAAACTTCCGGAGAACAATGGAGGATACAAAGCGCTTAACACCGGTGGAAGCACCTACGGAAAATTAGATGAGCGCATCTATACCGAACTGACTTCCGATCACCCGATTGATTTATGTCGCTACCAGGTGGCCAATTGTTATATGGGCCGTGCCGGATTAATTAATTCGGGAGGAGAATCTAAAGGCAGCAGTGATTTAGTTGAAGCGGTAAGAACATCCGTAATCAATAAGCGGGCTGGCGGCATGGGGTTGATCAGCGGACGTAAAGCATTTCAGCGGCCGATGAAAGAAGGGGTGGAAATTCTGAATGCGGTTCAAGAGGTTTATTTGGACAAGTCGGTTGATGTAGCGTAAAATCGGTAAACAGTGATCGGTAATCGGTAGACTTTATTCAGTAGAATATTTCAATCTGAAATCTGAAATCGTAAAATCTGAAATTATTGAATGGCTTGGTTTAGTAGAAAAGATAAAGGCATCCTCACTCCCACCGAATCGAAACGAGAAGTTCCGGATGGGCTTTGGTTTAAGTCGCCTGCGGGCAAAATCATTCACACACGCGAGCTTAAGAATAACGCGTATGTGGTGCCCGATGAGGATCATCACGTTCGAATAGGCTCGCAGGAGTATTTCGAAATTCTTTTCGATAATAATGAGTTTACAGAGTTGGATGAGAATATGGAATCGGGTGATCCGCTCAAGTTTGTTGACACAAAACCCTATCCGAAGCGGATTAAAGAATCGCAGGCGAAATCAGAATTAAAAGACGCGGTTCGCGTGGCTCATGGTAAAATGGGCGGGCTTGACATCACCATTGCCTGCATGGACTTCAGCTTTATTGGTGGCTCGATGGGCTCGGTAGTTGGAGAAAAAATTTCGCGGGGCATCGATCATTGCCTGAAAACGAAAATGCCTTTCCTGATGATCAGCCGCTCGGGTGGCGCCCGGATGATGGAAGCCGGGCTTTCGCTCATGCAAATGGCCAAAACATCTGCAAGAATAGCTTTGCTTGATCAGGCTAAAATTCCCTACATCTCTTTACTCACCGACCCAACTACAGGAGGGGTAACTGCTTCTTATGCCATGCTGGGCGATTTCAATATTGCCGAGCCTGGTGCGCTGATTGGTTTCGCTGGCCCACGCGTTATCCGCGAAACCATCGGCAAAGATTTACCGAAAGGTTTTCAGAGTGCCGAGTTTGTTCTCGATCACGGCTTCCTCGATTTTATTGTGGACAGGCGAAATTTGAAGAACCGGTTGAGTGTATTGTTGAGAATGGTGAGGTAGGCCTCCACAATTATTTATTTTTAAGTATCACATAGAAAAGAAAAACCCCGGCACTGTCGGGGTTTTTCTTTTCAAAAGGTAATTGTTAGTTTTTAACGGGTGCAGAAGTGGCAGAGGGAATATTGAAATCAAGCTCATCGGCTGGAAGATCCCAGTAATCCAAAAAGTTATACTCAATAAAACAAGGGTAAGTAGCAGGAACAAGATTAAAATCTGGGTCATACACATTAGCAGGAACCAGAACCATCGCGTTCGACCTTCCCCCTCCAGCACCTTGAGATGCGGTAACTCCCCACCTTCTAGCGTCATAAAACGACATGCCTCTCAGAGCTAAGGCAACGCGCCTTTCTCTTCTTAATTCCTCTATAGCCTGCGCCTGAGTGAGTCCTGTTCCATTAACTGCTGCAAGATTGGCACCTTGATAACTCCGAACAGCATCAACATGGGTTAACCCAGTCAAATCGGGAGTGGCTTTTCGAAGTTTTGCCTCAGCCAACATTAATTGATTTTCCTCATATGAGGGCGAGATTGGCCATTGGCCACCTCCAACTGCAGAGGCAAACTTTCCTCCATCTTCAATATCCTTGTATAAATAGCGTGTTCCGAAGGTCCACCCCCTGTTTCTTTTATTAACTTCCCAATCGGCAGGATCAGATAGATAATCGAAGTTATCGGCTAATCGTTGATCTCCAGGCTTAAATTCCTGAATCAATCGTTCGCTTACAAACCACCAGCCATTGGCCGTGTTATTCCAATAGAATGGAGTATAAAAGGCTCCAGACAAGTCATTATTTCCGTCAGAAGTCCATCCTAACGTGAAAATATTATCTCCAGATTGCAAACCAGTATTTGCCAGCGTGATGATCTCATTCCATTGCGTATCATTCATATCGGCAACTTTTGTATTTACTAAGATATTTCTAGCCTTATAAGTGTTGATCGCACGAATCCACATATCAGGTGAAACAATATCCGATTTATTGTTAAAATCAGGAATAATTGAATTCCAGATGTTTTCATAATCTGCATCTTGGTTTAAAGCCTGAAGGAGGTTATCGGCAGCATCGAAGTTGGCGGTTGCTTCATCCATAATTTCCTGACGGGTAACATACTCCGGGTTAGTTGTCCCTAATGCACTCACTTTCAAACCCGCCAGGTACATTGAACCAACGCGAGAATACATATAACCCTTCCACCAATAAGCCCATGCCCTTAATGTGTTCTTTTTCGTGTCAGCGTTTCCACTGAATGCAACACTACCATCTAATGAAACAAGGAGTTGATTAGCCTGCTGAATCATCCAATATGCAGCGATCCACTCATATTTAAATGGATTGACCTCACCAGCTGCGCGGCTGTTGTTAGCCTGGATGAAATCTTGTTGTGATACCCCTGGATAAAGAGTGTGTTGATACGAAGTTCCAGTTGCATTAATGGTTATATGATTATAAATAGCTGACCATCGCCAGCCCCAGTTTCCCCAAGGCACATACATATCATCGCCCATAACACTGTGGTGCCCCAAAGCAATCATAAATGGGGCAGTGCCGGCTTCGAAATTATTGTGCCAGCCGAAAGCCTTTTCCATCATGCCTGCGGCAAAAGCTTTAATGCCATCCTCCGAATTTAAGGAACCCAAGCCTGGGTCATTCGGATTAAGGATCTTTAGATCATCTTGATTACAACTGGTAGCTACTACCAGAACAAGAATAATTATTGATAATATCTTTTTCATTGCTGTAAAATTTTATAAGCCAATAGTTAATCCAAACTGATACGACTTCAGGTTCGGGAAATTAAATGAATCAATCCCACGACCAGGTCCTGTCGAAATACCTCCTGAACTTGAATTGCCAGTTGAGGTAGATTCAGGGTCGAACCCACGATACTTGGTAAAGGTTATCAAATTGCGCCCGGCAAATGAAACAGCCATTTGTTTGGCCCATTTGGCTTTGATCACCCCTTGAAGATTATAGGAAAGCGATAAGTTCCTTAATCTCATAAACGAACCATCTTCAATGTACCAGCCGGTTGGCTGAACACTGTTATACAAACTGTTATAAGTGGTAACATATGCACCTTTTTCGCCATCAATGGTCATTGGCAGATCAAAATCTTTTGACAGTCTGTCGCGATATAACCATTGCCTGGTTTGATTGTAAATCTTATTTCCTTTCATAAATTCCCACTGCATATTTATTTGCAGGTTTTTGAATAAAGTGAAATCATTTATGATTGATCCAAAGAACTTCGGTTGAGGGTTTCCCATTACAGTTTTATCATCAGAGGTTCTAAGTATTGCAATTTTAGTTGCCTTATCTACAACGATGGGTCCATACTGGGTTTGCACAACTTCATAATTGCCAACGTCTCCTGGATCAATATAAGGGGTTCCATCCGGATAGGAGGCACCTAAACTGGTAATAGGCTGCTGGCCAATAAATACCCCTAATGGTGAGCCCTCACGAATTAAAAATGATCCACCAGATCCATACGGAACCTCTAATCCAGAGGCCACTTTATCTACAGTGGTTTTGGCAGTCGCGTACCGCAAACTCAAATTCCAATCAAAATTCTCCATAGAAATTGCCTGAACATCAAGATTTAGTTCAAACCCTTTAGAGGTCAGGTCAATATAGTTGTCAACAATTTGATTTGATCCATTAGATGGTGCAGACCCTGCGGGTTGTATAATATCTGAACCCGTTCTGTTCCAATAGGTAAACCCGATATTTACTTTCTTAAGAAAAATTTGGGAAAAAGCAGGATTAAGTGTAATGTCTGTTCCAACTTCTAATTCCTTATTTCGCTGAACAACAAGGGCTGCATTTTTACCTACATCGGGAACGAATAATCCAGATATATCGCCATATGTCCGGCTAAACAAAACAGGTTGCCGGGCGAATCGGTCGGGCTGAACACCGGCCTCCCCATAAGCGGCCCGAATTTTCCATATTGGCATCATGTCAACTTTCAGCAATTCTCCAAGGTTAACATAGACAGTACCCCGAGGGAACAGGAATGATTTTATTTTTGATCCGTCTAAATTAAATCCAAACTCTGAGGAATAATCTGAACGAAACCCAACAGAAATACCTGCAATACTTCCGTAGTCAATCGACTGATTAACCAGGTATCCATAAGTAATGAAGGACTCAGAATATGAACCTGTATTTTTAAATGCGCCATTATTTAAATTATAGGGTGGATACGCGAAATTGTTTGCGTACCCGAAAAAATTCTCACGTTCATCCTTTCGCCAATCATAAGTAAACTGAGTGGTAGTAGAAAGAGGCACATTTAAATTAAAATCATTCTTAAAATCCGTTTTAAATATTAAACTCAACAAAGAATTCTGATAAGTTGACTTGTCATTTCTTAAGGTAACAGTTCCAGTACCTGGTGATTGACCCCAAAAAGCATCCGATGGCTCCAAAAATCCTTTTTGGCTTCTAATAACATCACTATAGTTGGTGCTCCAAAACTGAATACCATACTTATAATCTAACTCAACAAATTTAGGAAACTTGTAATTAAGATTAATGTTCTCAATGATTCTGTTATTTTTTGAATTACGGGTTCTCCATTCCAGTTCAGATAAAGGATTAAACTCATTTTCAGATTTTGGTTTAATAACTTTATATCCATTAGCGTAAGTAGCATTAAAGTCGATCCACGGATAAGCATTAACAAGTGAAAATCGATTGCCACTTTGGAGGTTTTCATCTTCCAACACAAGTTGGGTGGTGGATCGGAAGGATAAACCTTCCACCAATTCAGCGCCCAGGTTTAAGCTAATATTCTTTCTATCCAAATCCCCGAACCGGACATTCTCTTGTTTTAGGTAATTGAAATTGATGCTGTAGTCAATTTTGTTAGCCACACCCGAAATATTTAAGGATGCATTGTGAGACGCTGCCTGTCTGTAAACCTGTCCAACATGATCATAAATCTTTTCCTTATAGGGCTTATTGTTTAATAAACCTGGAATAAGGTTAACGGATGGATCCGACCATGTACCGGTAACAGGATCTGTCGCTATTACACCACCACCTGTACTCAGAATTTGACCGCTCCCATTAACATCATAATGGTGCATGGAAGCAATTAAATCCTCCTTACCTGTAATAACCTGATCAATAATATACCTTGAATTCAGGGTGATATTCAACTTACTGTCTTTTCCTTTTTTGGAGAAGATTTGAATTACCCCGTTAGCCCCCTGGGCACCATATAACATTCCGGCTGCTGCCCCCTTAACAACCTCAATCCGGTCTATGTTGGACATGTCAAGGCCGGCTAATGCTGACCCGGCATTTCCAGAACTTATCTGAATACCGTCAAGCAGAATAATAGGGTTGGCGCTGCCTAAACTATTAAGCCCTCTCAACTGAATATTAGCCGTAGAACCAGGTTCTCCACTGGAAAGCAGAATCTGTGCACCAGCTATTTTTCCTTGAAGCGCCTGATCAATGGAAGCAACTGCACTTGGAACGAGGTTCCCTGGGGTTAGGGTAGTAACATCAATGGCAATCTTTTTCCTCTCTGTTGCCGTTCCAACTCCAGTAATAACAATTTCTGATAATTGAGTTGCATCCAGCGAAAGCGAAACATCAATCACCGAACGATCCCCAATTCCGATTTCCTGGGTTTTCATGCCGATGAATGTGAACACCAGAATACCACCGCCTGCTGGAACACTTAAAGAGTACTTGCCATCGGAATCAGAAACTGCACCATTCGTAGTACCCTTAATTACAATGTTTACCCCCGGAAGAGATGATCCGTCTTCGGAAGAGGTAACTTTTCCCGTAACTACCCGGTCTTGAGCCATTGCCAAAATTACGGCAATGCAAACCGAGAAGCTTGTTAGTAAAAACTTCTTCATAGGTTTTGGTTTAGTTAATAAAATAGAGTGTTAAGATATAAAATTTAATTTCCAAACACCAATTTAGATGCAGTT
>JAYUHI010000011.1:0-6252 GCA_043767095.1 Bacteroidota bacterium | reverse complement strand
ACCAACTGGCGGGCAAAATCGTCCATCTCACTGTCCCAGCCTTTGGCCACATACAACGACACGCCCTGGATGAACCAATCCGGCAAATTGAGCAGCACCGAATTTTGAAACATATCTCTCAGTGATCCGCCAAACATCATTTCATTCACCATCAGATCGGTAACCTTTAAAATCAACTCCTCCTTAAATTCAAGAAGGGTTCCAGGGTGAGCTATCTCTACGTAAGGCTTGATAAATTCAGTTTCCCCTCCCATGATATACGGGTTGCGGTTAAGCCCAATGTTACTTTGCTGCAACTCGGCAACGGAGTTATAGAGAAACACCTTTGTTTTTAAGTAAGGGGGGTAACCGATCAGGTCGGTAATGCGGTCGAATTCATTTTCTAAATAGGCAGCCACCTCGATGGCCACTTGCTTCCGGTTGTCATAATAGTAAATATCAAAATTCTCAGACGTCAGGTAAGTCCACTTGAACTCTTTGTATTGAATGCGATTCGTACCAAAAGTTTCGCGCGCCTGCTGAGCCGACCCTGAAAAGAACACCCCAAAAAATACGATGATTAAAATTTTCTTCATCCTGCAATCTATTCCTGAAATAATTAAATGGTCACAAGCAAAGGCTAGTCAAACGTAAAAATAATTCCGGCCATGTTGCGTCACCTAAAATTAGAATTATTAGATCGTAAAATATAACGAATAAAACCGCTCAATATTTACCTCGTTGTCTAAATCTGCTTTGCCTTCGAGCCAGTCGGCCAAAAGTACCGCAAAAAAGGGGGCGAGGCTCACGCCTTTTGTTCCCAAACCATTGAAAAGACAAATATTTTTATGCTCAGGATGCGAACCCAAAAGTGGCCGCCTGTCGGGGGTGGTTGGCCGATGGCCCCAATTCTGGCTTATTATTTCGAAATCATTTTTAAACAAAATCTTAGCTCTGGAAACCAACTCATGAATCCCGGCCGGGGTGTTTCCTGGAGTTAGGTCATGCTGATAGGTTGATCCCATAATAAATGTTTCAGGTTCTCCGGTGGGCACTGCAAAAATTCCCCGGTTAATGATAACATCCAGCGGGAGTTTGGTCATCACCGTTAACAATTCACCTTTCAATTTCTTTATAGGTGTCCATCCAAAGAAGGGATTGGAATGAACATCAGTTCCGTCACAGAAAATAATTTTGCCTGCTTCTGTATTTTTGTACTGTATCTTTTCACCGGACTGCAATTCCGAATGATCGAACACTTCTTCCACCAACCGGCCTTGTTCCAACATCATTTTTCTAACGACCTCCAAAAAAATACGGGTATTTAAAAATCCACTCGTGTGGATTTCAATTCCCCCGAATGGATCGTTAAGGAATTCCGGAAACCTGGCTCCCGAAAATACTCGGGCAACCCAGGGATTGCTTGCTGCCGGCCAGCTCATTTGCTCCTGTGCCGAAAGGAAGGGGCGATAAATCGGAAGACGGTTAATAAACTTCTCTCCCGTTACTTGTTCGGCTTCTCCATAAAAAGAATGAAGAGATTGAAAAATTTCTGCAGCCTTCCAGGTAGGTTGATTGGTTCTTCCGGTGATGGGATTGAACAATCCGGCTGCCACTTTCGAAGCTGTGTGCGGCTGTTGGTTATCGATGATGAAAAAACTTTTATCGCGTTTAAATAATTCCAGTGCCAGGCACGACCCGGCCAATCCCTGCCCGACAATGAGATAATCAACCTTACGCATGCTCAAAATAACCAAAAACAAATGAGATGGATTTCAAAGCCAGAAAATGGATACCTTTCCATTCGACTACTGTTAAGAAATACGAATGAAAAAAATCCTATCCTTAATTATTGTTATAGTTGCTCTACATTTCTGTAACGCCCAGGACTTATCGCAAAAGGCCAATGAGTTTCTCGTCACTCTTTCTCCGGAATTAAAATCGCAAACTCTTTTTCCTTTGAAAGATCAGGAGCGCTTCAATTTGAATTTTGTTCCCCTGTCCCGCAAGGGCCCAACTTTTCATGATTTCAATGAACGTCAAAAAACAACAGCCCTGGCTTTGTTGCGGGCCTCCCTTAGCAACCAGGGTTATCAAAAGGCTATTGACATCATGGAACTGGAAAAAGTTTTAATCATCATTGAAAAGCAAACCTCCGACAATCATTACCGCGACCCACTCAATTATCATTTCTGTATTTTTGGTTCGCCCTCTCCTGATAAACCCTGGGGTTGGCGGTTTGAAGGCCATCACATCTCCATCAATTTTGCATCGACCGATGGAAAGATTGTTTCTTCCACTCCCTCTTTCTTTGGTTCAAACCCGGGCATTGTAAAAATTGAAGAACAAAAAGGAAAGCAAGCCCTGAAACTGGAATCGGAATTAGGCCTGGCTTTAGTGAATACCTTGAATGAAGATCAACTAAAGGCCGCCCGGTTTGCCGATGAAGCGCCTAAAGAAATCATTACCGGCAAGATGCGGAAAGTTTCCAGCATTGAGCCACGCGGTATTTCGTTTAATTCCCTTACAGACGATCAAAAGAAAGTTTTCCTTCAGTTACTTGATGTATTCGTCAACAACTATGAGTTCGGCTTCTCCAAAACGCTGATGGAGAAAATCAAAAAGGCTGGAATTGAAAATTTGTCGTTTGCCTGGGCAGGAGGGATGCAATATGGTGTCGCTCACTATTACAGAATTCAAGGGCCCATGCTTTTGATTGAATACGACAACATTCAGAATAATGCCAACCATGTTCATACCGTTGTTCGCGACTTGACCAATGATTTTGCAGAAGATATTTTGAGGGAACATTATTTGAAGGATCATTGATCAATAAACCAATTTCCAACCGCTCACCCCAGTCTGATCGCCATTGGTTAAGACAGTGTGGCTCATGTACAGGTAATTCTCATCATAAATAAGATAAGCATCCATTTGATAAATTGCTGGAACACAAGAAACAACCGTTTTGTTTGCCTGCATTATGGAACCCACTCTGAAATTGCGAACATAGCCGATCTCATCACCCGTAAAATTATTTCCTGCCAGCGACAACCGGCAACCGTTCTGAACCAGGTCAACCCGCGTGGAAGGTTTTAAATGGATGGTATCATTGCCATAAAAGAAAAATAAAGCTGAGCCTTCACGGTCAGGAATTATCACATCACCGGTAATTTTACTCACTTCAAACAGCCGATACCCACCGGTGAAGGATGGCGATCTGGCAGTATTTGATTCTTTGAGGTGGATTTGATTATTGAATATAATTGTTTCAAGAATTAGGGTATCTCCGGTGAAATTAATTCCCGGTAAACCACATGTTGAAGCATAACGGATGTAAACGGACTTTTGTCCGGGCGCCAGGTCGTCAAGGTTTATGTTGCCCTCTGAGACCAGTCGGTCAACAAATTCCTCCTGAACAGAACACGAGAATATGAACAAAACGGCAACAAATTGAATATCAGTGGTGAGGCAGTTTTTAATCTTCATACCTATAAAGACCCACTTAAAGATGATAAAGTTGGGATTGACACAATCACTTTGACGGTTCAAAACAGAAAAATATTATTTACTTTTACCTATGCCAACTGTTTTGCTGATTAAAGGATTCAGGTTTTTCTTTTTTTCTGCAGATGGCAAAGAACCTGTTCACATTCATGTGAAAAAAGGTGGCGGTGATGGTAAAATTTGGTTAATGCCAGAAATTCGTATTGCATACCTGATTGATTTTACTGCCCAGGAAGAAAAACAGGTTATAGAAATAGTCAGAGAAAACAGAGAACTGATAATTAAAAAATGGAATGAATACTTCAGCTAACACACAGTGGGATTTTGACCCCATAGACAAAATGATTTTTGAAGATGGCCTAAAAATCATGTCGGTTTATTTTCACAAAGATTTGGATGTGATGTTGATTTTGTTGAACAACAGAAAAATTCTGGAACGTAAAATCAGCCAGACTACCCGGCTTGCCCATGCAACAGAAATTCAATTACACAATTATCAAATCAGTCGAACTGGAATCCATTGGCCGGATTTGGATGAAGATTTAAGTTTGCGTGGCTTCCTGAAAGAGGAGATGGTTAAAGCGATTCAATCGCCCGAAGTTTTTTGAAACTCCGACATCTTTATTTGAATCTATCATGGTGTTGCTTAATCACCTTAGGGATTCTCACCTCATGCTCCAAGCAATCCAAAAAACAATGGATAGCCTCTGCCCCCGCGGGCAATCAATACACACAAATTAATCGCGAAGGTGTAACCGTAATCCCCAATGGCCGGCTGCTCACTCCTCTTGGAAAACAAATTACAGTGGCACCACATCCGTTTGGTTTGACGTTGAGTCCCGATGGAAAAACGATCATCACCTCCAACTCGGGTACCGGACCGTTTTCTATTTCTATTCTCACTGATTTCGAAAACACTTCACCAACAGTCAGGCAAATTCCTGAAGGCGTAAACAACGATGAAGGTTTGCTCGAAGCTGTGTTCATGGGCCTTGCCATTTCTCCCGACAATAAAAAAGTTTACGTGGCAGGCGGGCAGCAAAACAAAATTTTCATTTTCGATACCGAGTCCGGAAAGAAACTGGGTGAAATCTCCTGCAATAAAACTTTTGACCGCACCGACTACAGCGATGGCTACATGGGCGATTTGGTGATGACCCAGGATGGTAGTCGATTGTATGCCGTTGACCAGATTGGTTTCAGGATGCTGACCATCGACACCAAAACAAATTCAGTCATCTCCAATACTAAAACTGGCCGCTATCCTTTCGGGATTGCGCTGTCGCCCAATGAAAAAACTGTTTACGTTGCTAACGTAGGCATGTTTGAATACAGTTATATTAAATCGCTTGATAAAAAACGGTTGACCGAAACATCACTTCCCTACCCGGCTTTTCCTTACGGCTCAAAAGAAATGAAAGAAGGAATAAAAAATGATACGCTTGAAGTGGCTGGCCTGGGCGAGATGAATGCACCGGAATCTTTTTCAGTTTGGAGTTTTGATGTAACCAAATCTCAACCCGAAGTAATATCCAAAATCAAAACCGGGGTGCTGGTGGGCGAGCAGTCGAAGGCATCCCAGCCGTGGGTGGTTCGAGTCCCAACTCGATTGTGGCCACTGATCAGTTTGTGTTTGTAAGCAACGGAAACAACGATAACATTTCAGTGATCGAGGCCAAAGCGAACAAAGTGATTTCAAGCATTGAATTGAAATTAGATGAACGGCTCGGAAATCTGAAAGGCGTTATCCCATTCGGCCTCGCCATTTCGCCCGATCAAAAAAGATTATATGTTGCCGAGGCCGGCATCAATGCAGTGGCCGTGATTGATGTTGATTCGCGAAAAGTTATAGGCCACCTCCCAACCGGCTGGTTTCCATCCAAACTAAAAGTCACACCCGATGGAAAGAAATTAATTGTTGCCAACGCGAAAGGATTTGGCAGCGGCCCGAATGGTGGAACTACTTTCACCAAAGGTTCTGAGGGCAGTTACATCGGTTCGCTTATGAAAGGCACGGTTTCCATCATTGATATTCCTTCCGATAAAGAATTGAAATCCCTTACAGAAAAAGTAATAGCCAACAATTTTCAATTCACGGAAATAGCATCCGAAGATAAAAAGACCATTCCCGCTCCTCCCCTCTCCTTTGGAGAGGGGCCGGGCCTGTCCCGTCCCTGGCGGGAGGTGAGGTTCATCGTCTTCATCTCCAAAGAAAACCGCACGTATGATGAAGTATATGGTCAGGTAGCATCCGGGAAGGGAGACACAACAATTGCGCGTTACGGAAAAAATAAAACCTTCACCAACCGAAAGAAAACGTTGACAGTGGATAACGCCACCGTGATGCCAAACCACCTCGCATTGGCCGACCAGTTTACAATCAGCGATAATTTTTATGTGGATGCCGATGTCTCGGCTGATGGGCATCGGTGGTTAGCCAACACGTACCCCAATGAATGGCTGGAGACCCACCACCCGGCTTCTTACGGAGGGCAGCGCAACCTGAAAGAAGAAAGCAATGCACCTGGAAAATTCGGGATGACGGGCGCATCAGGTGCAATTTATCCGGAAGACTACAATCAACATGGTTCGCTGTGGGATCACCTGGAGCGAAACAAAAAAGAGTTTTACAATTTCGGGTTTGGTGTGGAGTTCGACCCTGGCAGTTTTGCCGACAGCACATTTAAATACGGTGGCGTTCGATACTTAGTGAACTACCCGTTGCCAGGCCCGTTGTATGACCGTACTTCACGTTTGTTTCCAACC
>JAYUHI010000010.1:0-2657 GCA_043767095.1 Bacteroidota bacterium | reverse complement strand
TCCGGCCAGTGTTATTGAAGCGCCAGATCACCTTAGTGATGTGAGAAATCTATACAGTGAAATAGACAGGCCCCACGTTTTAATTCCATTGCTCACCTCCGTGGGAAAGAGTCCATCAGGAAAACATACGGTGGCGGTAAGCAATGGATTTATTTTCAGCGAGCCACACGGGCAGGAACCAGACATCATTCATGAAGATTGGGACTACAACATGCACCTGGCAAAGTTTAGTAAAAATTTAAAATCGGGGGAGACCTACACATTTAGTGTTGTTTCATCAGCAACATCCACCGAACAGTTTCAAGACCCCATGAATGAAGCTGAGCGGCTCACTATTTTTGCTGCCCTGGAAAAGACAGACCGGTTGTTGAATCGCCATCGTGCTGCCTGGGATGAACTCTGGAAAAGCGATGTAAAAATTGAAGGCGATGAACAGGCGCAGAAGGATGTTCGCTTTGCGTTGTATCATTTGTATTCTTTTGTTCGGGAAGGCACCGGTTACAGTCTTTCACCGATGGGTTTGTCGGGCTTGGGTTATAACGGTCATGTTTTTTGGGACACTGAATTATGGATGTATCCGCCTTTGCTGGCTCTTCAGCCAAACATTGCCCGATCCATTTTGGAGTATCGGTTTAACCGCCTTGGAGCAGCGCGGAAAAATGCATTTAGCCACGGATACAAAGGCGCCATGTTCCCGTGGGAATCCTCTGGTGAGGGAACGGAGGATACTCCGGTATGGGCATTAACTGGGCCTTTCCAGCATCACATTTCCGGATGCGTGGGTTGGGCAGCCTGGAAATATTATCAGGTTACACACGATAAAACATGGCTCCGGGAGCGCGGCTATCCTATCCTAAAAGATGTGGCTGACTTTTGGGCAAGCCGGGTTGAGCGCAATGGGCCGGGGAAGTATGAAATCAATAATGTGATCGGTGCCAACGAGTGGCAGGAGAATATTGACAACAATGCGTTCACAAATGGGATGGCCATAACTGTTTTGCGTTACGCATCACAAGCTGCCAAAGAACTTACTCTTGTTCCTGATCCTGACTGGGATCATGTAGCACAGAACATTCCCATCCTCAAATTTCCTGATGGGACTACAAAAGAGAACGCCACCTACGATGGCGTTGAAATAAAACAAGCCGATGTGAACCTGTTGGCCTATCCTCTGGAAATTGTATCCGACAAAACTCAAATTGAAAAGGATTTAAAATATTATGAGCCGCGCTATTCACCGGGTGGCCCGGCAATGGGTGTTGCGGTTTTGGCAACTCTCTATGCCCGATTGAACCAACCCGAAAAAGCGTATGGTTATTTTGTAAAGGGATACAAGCCCAACGAGGTTCCGCCCTTCGGAGTGATTGCCGAAACCGCTGGTGGAACCAATCCATACTTTGCAACGGGAGCAGGAGGGATGCTTCAATCGGTAATTTTTGGTTTTGGCGGATTGCAAATCAGTGATGTTGGAATCACCCAATTAAAAACCAAACTTCCCGCGAAGTGGAAATCATTGGAGATTACAGGTGTGGGGGTAAGCAGGCAGAAGTTTATGGTAAAATGAGATGCCTAAAATATTTCAATACCTAAATTACGTAATCAGGTTTTATTCAAACGACCACCTTCCAATCCATGTCCATGTTCAAGTGGGACAAGTTGAATCTAAAGTCGATTTTATTGTAAATGGAAATAACGTAATTTTGGTTTTCAAAAAAGTGCGGGGGAAAAAGCCTATTGCTCACGCTCAGGCCAGGGAAGTTGGAGTTTTTTTAAAAGCATATCAAAAGGAAATCATTGAAAAATGGCAACAAGTGTTCATCCGAAATCAGGCCGTAAAATTCGAAATAATCCGATTAAAACTAAGGAGGAAATGATCGCAGTAGTTTCTGCCAGGTATATAAAAGATTTTATTATTGCTGTCCGGTTTAATACCGGGGAAGAGCGCCTGGTAGATTTTTTGCCACTTTTCCACCAATATGTTAAAGGATCTAACTTGAAATATTTTTCCAATAGAAACTTTAAGAAGTTTTCGGTTAAGAATGGAAATATATTTTGGGGTCAGGATGAAGATGTCATTTTCTCCATGAACCAACTCTATTATTCTATTTCCAAAAGTGCGAGAGACGAAGAAGTACTATTTGTAATTTAATAGACATTTTTTTTAGAGCCATTAAATAAATTTATCCACCTGGCAATAGCAGTTTTTAAATGTCCAAACCCCGCCTCTCCTTCTGGCAAATCATTAACATGAATGTGGGGTTCTTTGGCATTCAATATAGTTTTGGCCTTCAGCAAAGTGCAGTCAATCCCATCTACGATTTCCTTGGCGCCAATGCTTCCGACATTCCGCTTTTGAATTTAGCCGGGCCTGTTACCGGTCTCCTGGTTCAGCCTATCATTGGTGCTATGAGCGATAAGACGTGGCACCCGAAATTCGGAAGAAGGAAACCGTATTTCCTGGTGGGCGCATTGCTCTGCAGCATTTGTCTCTTTTTCTATCCCTTCAGCAGTTCGCTTTGGATGGCGGCCGGTTTACTCTGGATTTTGGATGTCGGAAATAATACGGCCATGGAACCATACCGCGCTTTTATTGCCGATAAACTGGATGGTTCACAACAACCCACCGGATTTCAGGCACAAAGTTTTTTCACGGGACT
>JAYUHI010000009.1:0-14943 GCA_043767095.1 Bacteroidota bacterium | reverse complement strand
TCCGGTGAAAGAATATGAAGTGGGCCCGGGTACTGAAAGATTGCTGGAAACTAATGTTGAAAAATTATCGATGGATAAATCAACAAAGAAATTCGTTGAGCTCGCCACCGCTGTCCAACTCAGTGTAAAGCCTGATGAAGTGATGGCTGATGTGCCTAACCCTGTTGGTGTTGGCGGAATGGTCAACACTGTCTGTGTGTTCGAGTTGGACGAGGAACCCGCTGCGTTCACCGCCCTCAACCGGATTGAATATGTTGTGCCGGCTGTCAGTCCGGTGATGCTGACCGATGTAACATTACCCGTGAGTTGGTTTTGATAACCACTCACGTATGTAGAAAAATTATCAGCCGAGACATCGAGTCTATAATCACTTGCTCCGGTCACTGCACTCCACGTTTGGGTTGCAGAAGTTTGGGTGATTGAAGTTGGAGCGTTTAAAACAGGCGCATCGGTGAGGGTGATCTGGCTCCCCGTTAAAGATGAAGTCGTTAAATAATTTGCAGTGCTCCCCGATCCGTTGAATGAAAATATCGCGTAGTGATAGGTCGTGCCTGCTGTGAGTGACGATTCTGAAAATCCGGTCGTGCTTCCACTGTAAGCAATGGTGCTGCTCCCGAAGGTGGAGCCGACCGTGTAACCGGTTCCATCAACCGGTGTCTCTGTGGGCGCGGTCCCCGCTCTTCGCAATGCCAGGTAGGACGGGCTTCCCGTTGCCGCGGTAAAAGAGACGTTGAATGAACTGGTGGTTACTGAACTGAAAATTAAATCCGCAGGTGCATCCGCTGGCTCTGTTGCAAATGTTGACACTGTAATCACATTGCTATAACCCGAATTCTCAGAAAAATTGGATGCTCTTAACCGGCATTGATACGCTGTTCCCGGACTTAAGCCGGTTACATCAAAAGAAACGACATCACCCGTTGCAAAATCCTGAAAGGGACTAACAAAAGATGAAAAGTTATCTGTAGAAACATCCAGCAAATAATCGGTTGCATCCACAACGGACGCCCACGTTACGGTAAAGCCTGTTTGACCAATTCCGGTTGCCTGGTTTAGAACTGGATCGGCCAGAACAAATGTATTGAAGATCGACAGGTTAGGATCCTTCCCTTTACCGATGGCAGGCGCAACAGGATGCTGCATGAAGAAAACAACCAAAAACCCAGCAATTAATGGCCAGGTATGCCTTTTCAAATCCTTTTTTATATAGTCCATCTCAGGTTTAACATCCACTGTAATCCGCGAAGATAGTAATAGAAATAGGTAAGGAAAGGTAACTTGGGCCTTGGAGATCCTCAACTTCCTTTACGCTTATGGTAATTCAAATCCCTATGTCCCAGGCACAGGTTAGGCACGTCAAATAAGAAGTCGAGCAGGTATGAAGAAAGTAGTTATCCTTTATGGTTTTACTTTGGCAACGCTGATTGCGCTGCTCAAGTTTTTGGAATACCTCTATATCATCCGCGATTTATCGATGGAGTCCATTCATCTTTCAACCAGTTCAGAAGGTCACCTTCATAAAGCGCCATGTGGTAAACCGAAATGTAATTTTTCTGCGAGGCCACACCTATAAAAGGCAGTGGAAGGTTAGGGTGATAAAAAAATGGATATAGGAAAATGCTGCGTGCGATTTAAGAAGCCCGAAGATATTCCGGTGGATCTGATCGGAGCGCTCGCTTCCAAACTCACACCGCAACAGTGGATTGACATGTACGAAAAGGCAATCAAAAAAAATAAAAAATAAAAATCATGAAACGGGTATCAATACCATACTAAGCATCAGCAATAGCTTTTTCATAGTTTAGATTTTATTTTGTGATTGCTATAATTACAATTTGATCGTTGTCATTATCTATGAATTTATTAAAACAATATAAAAGAATGTCCCCTCTGCATAGGGGGTAATGTTTTTCTGTTTCTTCTGCATACTTATACTTTATCTTCACTGGGAAATCATTCCATGCTGAGTCAGGGAACATGCAATCAAATGTATAGTGAATAAAATACTCATCTGGAAATTGATAAATTCCTGATGGAAAGTTGTATGCTACAACTGTATCTCGTTTTGAAGGGTTGGCAATAATAAATCCTACGTTACCCCCATTTGGCTTAAGAACACCTGTGCAGGGGTCAAAACCAATTACAAAACCATCTTGAAAATTATTGCATGTATCGCAAAATTGAGAATCGTCTTCATTACAACATGAGGCTGTTAATAATAATAGAAGTATCTTAAAACGCTTAAAGATCATTTTTGTCATGATGTCCTTAAACCCTTATAAAGAGAGTGTTTTTAAATTTACAATTTGTTTTCATCAGGTACATCAGGTACAATAACTTTTCTCAAAAAAAAAATCCGGGAATGAAAGTTTGGGCTCTTTTGACTGCCTGGGTTCTGCGATGGGTTTTACGCGGCAGCCAAATGTGCCAATGCGGGTTCAAATTGTTGGAGAAATGGAAGACTACCCTTACGGGAAGTTTGGCTGGATCATTGATCCCGATGGAAATAAGATTGAATTGTGGGAACCGAAAGATGAAGGGTTTTAGGTGTGTTGATTTGATGTGCTCATGTCTTGGCTTGTTGACGTGGCCTTGATTTTAACTCAAACATCAACGCGTCAAGACATCAAATCATCCGTACCAAAAAAAAACCTCCACTACATTACTCCGGTGAAGGCCGTGCCGGCAGGCAGGGAAAATAAAATTATTTAGGCGGGAAGATTTATGCCAGGGCATTTACCTGCCTCGCCAATTTCGATTTCTGGTTGGCGGCTTTCTTCCAATGGATAACATTCTTCTTCGCTAATTTGTCGAGCATGGCGCTCACATCCTTCAACAAAGTCTGGGCTTCGTCTTTTTTGGTTGTGGTCTTCAACTTCTTGACAAAAGTGCGGGTAGTCTTGTGCTGGTAGCTGTTGCGCTGCCGCTTGGTCTCGTTGGCCCTGATTCTTTTCTCTGCTGATTTATGGTTTGCCATAGTTTTTTAAAAAGGAGCGCAAATGTAAGGGCATTAGCGGGAATTACAAGGCAGCCCTTAGTCAGTTCACTAATTTTCCTTCAAAAAGAAGATTGGCATTTGGGTCAAGGGTTACTTTAGCAGGCTTTTGAGGTGATTTTACAGGAATTTTAATCGTTGACTGATTCAGGTCCACCGTAATGAGAATCGGCTTTTCACCCCCAGGCAACTCCACCAATACCTCCAGTTTGGCTTCGTACAATTTCTTTTGGCTTTGGGTGATGGTCAGGTTCACCACTTTGGCTTTTGCATCATAATCCCACCGGCCACTTATAACCGGGTTGCCCGGCTGATACAGCCAAGATTTGAAAAAATCGTCCAGTTTTTTCCCTGATGCCAATTCCATTTCTTTTTGGAAATCAGAAGTTAAAGCATTCAGGTTTTGATATTTGGTGTAATAATTCCTCACACCTGTCCAAAACGATTCATCGCCCACCTTCTTTCGCAACATGTGCAGCACCCAGGCCGCCTTTTGGTAGGTATTAATAGAGAGCAGGTCTTCCAGTTTCACAATGGTGGAGTCGATTATGGAAAATGATTTCGAGATCTTATTTTTCACGATGTCTTCCCGATCCTTTTGCATTTCCAATCTCCTCCTGTCTTCCCCGTATTTGTGTTCGAGGTAAACATGCGTGAGATAGGTGGCAAAGCCTTCGCTGAGCCACACATGATGCCAGTCTTTTTCCGTTACCGAATTTCCAAACCATTGGTGGGCGGTCTCGTGGGCAATCAATCCTTCACGCTCTTTTTTCCCGTTCACCACATCCTCGAAGTAAAAAATGTTGCCCGCGTTTTCCAGTCCACCCCAGCGCGTTTTCGATTGTACATGAGCCAGCTTATCATACGAGTAAGGCCCAATGAAGCGGTCGAAGAATTCCAGGGTTTCCGGAGCAACGGCAAAATCAATAAAACCATCAAACCGGTTTTGCGGATACACCCAAGTGGTGACGGGAATCCCATTCACCATTCTGGACAGTTGTGTAGCAAAGCGGGCTACACCAACAGTCATTACCTTAGTTGGTATGGGCGTGGATTCTTTCCAATGTGTCAACTTTTTGTTTCCCGACAGATTTGATTCTTCCATCTGTATTCCACTGGCCACCACCTGGTATTGTTGGGGAGCAATGATGATGTATTCCACAGTGGCTTTATCGGAGGGATGATCCACACAGGGAAGCCAGCCGTGGGCGCGATCCGGCCAGTTGTCGCCAAAGAAAACGCGGTCGCCAAATTTATTATTGGAGATGATGAGACCTTCATCGGGTTCGCCTTCATAACTAATCTCTAAAAAAATGGATTCGCCTTTTTCCATAGGAACCTTTAAGTCTATTTCAATTTTGTCTTTCACCGTATGCCTGTACGACTGAATCAAAATCGCGGGACCAACGTGCAACAGTCTCATCCCTTTACCACCGGGTATCCCAAAGGAAAGGTCCAGTTCAAATTTTTTTACCCGTTCACGAAACGTTATAGAAATGCCGGCCAGTCCTTTTATATTATTGGTGCTGTCAAATAGCTCCAGTTGAAACCTGTAATGTTGCACATCAACAGCCGGATTAGCCGGGTATAAATCTTTGGAACATAATGTTCCCGCAATACACATGAATAACACAATCAAATATTTCATTTTGGCGAGCTTAATGGCTGGGCAAATTTAAATTGATTATTTTCGTTTCAGCATTCAGTGCATTGATTTCATCCCATAATCGAAAAAATAATTGGTTGACTCACTACGGTTTTCTTTGATCGGCATTCTGATCGCTTGCAGTGGCTGGGGATTCTTTGCGCATAAAAAAATAAACCGCCTGGCCGTTTTCATCTTGCCCCCGGAAATGATTGGGTTCTATAAAAAAAATATCGAATACATTACCGATGCCTCCTGCAACCCCGACCGCAGGCGGTATGCCGTGCCGGAAGAAGCGGCCCGGCATTACATTGATCTGGATGATTATGGCGATAGTGCAGCATATAAACTGCCGCGCTATTGGAAAGATGCCGTGAATAAATTCTCAAATGACTCGCTGCAGGCGCATGGTATTGTACCCTGGCATATCAACAGTGTGTTCTATGCTTTGCGCGATGCTTTTTTTGTGCGCGATCCCCAGAAAATCTTACGCTACTCAGCCGAATTAGGGCATTACGTTGCCGATGCCCACGTGCCCCTGCATACTACTTCTAATTACGATGGACAAAAGACTGGGCAAAATGGAATTCATGCTTTTTGGGAATCGAGGTTGCCCGAGCTTTATTCTCATGATTATGATTTCTTTGTAGGCAAGGCTGCCCATATTAAAAATGTGCAGTTGAAAGCCTGGAACATAATTACCAGTACACATGCTTGCCTGGATTCCGTTCTATCAATCGAAAAAAAATTATCAGAAATTGAGGGAGATAAAAAATTCAGTTTCGAAACGAAGGGCCGGCAAACCATAAAAGTTTATTCGAAGGAATACTCACATGAATATCACAAACTGTTGGACGGAATGGTGGAGCGGCAAATGCAAAGAAGTGTAAAAGCCCTTGGCGATTTTTGGTACACCGCCTGGGTAGATGCCGGCCAGCCCGATTTAAAAAAGTTGATAGACTATAAACCCACATCCGAAGAACTCGCCCAACGAAATGAAGAATTAAAAAAATGGAAAGAGGAGATGTTTAAGCCGAGAAGCCATGAGGAGGAGAACTGAGGAGAACTAAGCCATCTTTTATTATTATCCTTAAAGGATTACCTTCACGCCCCGATTCAAAATAAGGCTTTTTAAAATTGCATTATGTCTTATAAAAGGATTTCTATTCGATTGACTCTTCTTTTTTTTGTTTCCATCCAATTTTGCTATGGTCAATCAAAAAGCGTTACCGGCACTGTTACCTCCAAACCTGACGGCCTTCCCCTGCCAGGCGTAAGTGTTACTGTTCGAGGCACCACCAAGGGAACTTCCACCGATGCCGATGGGAATTTTTCATTGGAGCTTTCACCGTCAGAAACAATATTGGTTTTCTCTTATGTGGGATTTCAATCCAAAACAGTGGATGCATCCAACCTAGCCAACATTAAAGTTGAATTGGAGGAAGATGCGGCCATGCTGGATGAAGTGGTTGTGATTGGGTATGGCACGGTGAAGAAATCGGATCTGACCGGATCGGTAGGTTCTATACGTGGCTCTGATTTAAATAAAATCCCTTCTTTCTCAGCGGAGCAAGCCCTGCAAGGCAAAGTAGCCGGTGTACAAGTGACCAGTTCTACCGGGGCGCCTGGCTCTCCCCCGGTGATACGCATTCGAGGTGTGGGGACATTCAATAATTCTTCTCCGATTTTTGTGGTGGACGGAGTCATTCTGGATGACATCACATTCTTAAACAGCAGCGACATTGAATCCATGGAGGTGTTGAAGGATGCTTCGGCAACGTCCATTTATGGTTCCCGTGGCGCAAATGGCGTCATCATCATCACTACCAAATTGGGTAAAAAGGGAGGAGGCATGCAGGTTAGCATGACCAGTGAATATAGCCTGCAGCACCTGGCCAAAAAGATTGATGTGCTCAGCGGGCCGGAATTTGCAACCGTGGTCAATGTAATCAACCCCGGCACTTTCAATAATATAAGCAAAGTTGCCAACACCAATTGGCAGGATTTGATATTTAATGATTGGGTTCCCCTTCAAAATTATCAGGCAGCGGTCAGTGCTTCGTCTGATAAATCCAGTTTTTATTTTGGGGTCGGCTATTTTAAGCAAGATGGCATTATCCCAAAATCCGGATACGAGCGGGTTTCAGTTAAAATCAACAATGCCTATAATTTATCGAAAGCTATTAAGATAGGTAATAACCTGACCCTGTCCCCTGACAGCCGCTTAGATGCAGCAGGCGTGGTGCCTGTTGCCTATCGAGCATGGCCAACATCAGTCCCATTTAACCCGGATGGGACTTTTGCTGAAGTGCGAGGGGCGGGAAACCCATTGGCATCCATTGAATATACCAACGCCTCGTACAAAAGGTTTCGGGCGGTAGGAAATGTCTATCTCGACATTAATTTCTTTAAAGACTTTCTGTTTAGAAGCAGTTATGGATTTGACATGAGTTATGGAAAGAGCAAGAGCTTTACCCCGGTGTTTTATGTTTCACCCCAACAGCAAAACCCAAGAAGCGGTTTATCGGTTGGCACGGAAGAGTATAAAACCTGGCTTTGGGAAAACACCGTTACCTATAATAAGATTATCAATAAACACAAGGTTAACGTGTTGGCCGGGTTTACACTCCAGCGGTTTTCATCCGAGTATTTATCTGGCAGCGTACAAAACCTCATCGGCATCGATCCTTCGCTTTGGTATTTAAATGCAGGGGAAACAGCAACGGGCACACAGCGGGTGGGGAACGGTGGTTCTGTCGCCACGCTTGCATCGTATTTGTTCCGTACCAATTATTCTTATCAGGATAAATACTTGCTTACCGTTTCGACCCGTATTGACGGTTCGTCCAAGTTTGGCAAAGACAATCTTTACGGAACATTCCCATCCTTCGCATTGGGCTGGAACCTTATGAATGAAAGCTTTATGCCAGCCGGCAAAGCCTTGAGCAATTTGAAATTACGGGCAAGTTGGGGCATTATCGGGAATGAGAAAATACCGGGTGACACCCGTTTCTCCTTGGTGGCCAATGGCCAGAATGCCGTGTTTGGCGTCAACGAACTAATACAGCCCGGGGCAACATTAGGGAATACGGCCAGTCCGGATTTACGCTGGGAGAGTACAACCCAATCAGACATTGGCCTTGAGCTTGGATTTTGGAACGATAAATTAACGGCAGAATTTGATTACTACAGAAGGGTAACTGATGATATTCTGGTGGGGCTAAACACGCCAGGGCATTTTGGAAACGGGGCCTTTGTGCGTGTCACTACCAATGCGGCCAAAGTACTTAACCGTGGTTTTGAGATGACGCTTGCGTGGAGTGATCAGGTGGGAGACATCAAATATAAAATTGGCGCGGTTGGGTCCACGGTTTACAATGAAGTATTGGGCCTCGGCTCCTCTTTTGGAAGCGATTCATTTATTGCTTCCGGTGGGTTGGGCAATGGCCAGTTGGTTACGCGCACCCAAGTGGGGCAGCCCATTGGTTCATTTTATGGTTACCGCGTAATTGGTGTTTTTCAGAACCAGCCCGAATTGGATGCAGGCCCTTCATTGTCGGGCCAGGAAGTAGGCGATTTAAAGTATGCCAATGTAACCCCCGATGCTCTCATTAACTCCAACGACCGTACCTACATCGGTTCGCCTATCCCCAAGTTCATTTTTGGTTTCAACGGGGAAATCAATTATAAAAATTTCGACTTCTCTCTGGATTTTCAAGGCCAGACAGGCAACAAAATCTATAACGGAAAAATGGCCGTAAGGCCCGATCTATACAATTTCGAGGAACGTGTAAAAGACCATTGGGATGGGGCAGGTACCAGCAATACCGAACCACGCCCAACAGCAGGCGGAGTGAACTTTGAGCCATCAACTTACTTTATTGAAAATGGCTCTTATCTGCGGTTGAGGAACATTCGCCTCGGCTATACACTTCCTAAATCTATTGCCGGTAAACTGAGCCTGACGAAAGCAAGGGTTTATTTAAGTGGCACCAATGTATTCACACTGACCAAGTACACAGGGTTCACACCGGAGATAGGCGGGGGCGATGTGATTTCTACTGGAATTGATTTAGGTATTTATCCAATCACCGCAGTGTATTCAATAGGTTTAAACCTGACTTTTTAAAACGGCAAATCGTATGATGAACAAGTCATTTAAAATAAATAAAACAATCGTTGTCTTTTTATTGGCAACTATGTTTACGGTGATGGCCTGCATGGATGATTTCCTCAACCAAAAACCGCAGGGTCTGCAGACGGAAGAAGTTTTCCTTATCACCGGGCAAGACGCCTTGTTGGCCACCACGGCCATCTACAACATTTTTCTCGATTGGAATTACAACTCAGGCGGCTTTCCCTTGCTCGACATCATGTCGGACGATGCCAACAAAGGCAGTAACCCTGGCGATGGCGCTTTCCTTGAACTCTTTAACAAGTTCCAGTTTACCACAAGTTCGGGCGACATCAGCCGGTGGTATTCGGCCCTTTACAAGGGCGTGCGAAGGGCAAACATTGTTATTCTAAAAATCCCGCCCATCAGCATGGATGAGGACCTCAAAAAACGTTATTTGGGGGAAGCCCGTTTTCTAAGGGGCTTGTTTTATTTTGATTTGGTTAGGGCGTTTGGGGATCTTCCCAAAGTCACCGATCCTAACCCTCCGCGCAAACTTTCACGAAGTCCTAAAGCAGAAATCTATTCAGAAATAATAATCCCCGATTTGCTCTTTGCCATTGAAAACCTTCCCGAGAAAAGCGCCTTTCCCACCACCGATGCCGGGCGGGCAACCAAAGGCGCAGCTAAGGCCCTCCTCGCAAAAGTCCATCTCTATCAAAATGATTTTATCAATGCCGAAAAGTATGCCATGGAAGTTATCAACTCCGGACAATATGATCTGGAGGACGATTTCTCCGAGGCATTTTCATTGGCAGGGCAGTTTGGTGTTGAATCTGTTTTTGAAATCGGGGCCGAGCAGAATGCAGGCGGCAACCAGTTTGCCAATACACAGGGCGTTCGGGGCAATCCCAATCGTGGCTGGGGGTTTAACAGGCCTTCTGTTGCCCTGATCAATTTCTTTGAAGCGGGCGATTTGCGCAAGGATGCAACAGTAATTTTCCTGGGCGAGACCATAGATGGGGTGTTCATTGAAGGGGACAACAGTACGCTCGACATTACCTATGCCGACCCTCCCACCAATTCCGTTATAAAGGAAATCGAAACCTATAACCAAAAAGTATGGGTCCCCGGCACTGGCACGATCGAAGAGTTTGGCTATAACAAGCGCCTTATCCGCTATGCCGATGTGTTGCTTATGGCAGCCGAAGCGTTGAATGAAAACAGCAAAACACCGGAGGCTCTTGTACCTTTGAACAAAGTCCGGGAGAGGGCCGGCCTGCTTCCCATTGTCGAAACAGACAAGGTTATGGTGCGTCAAATAATAGCCGATGAGCGCAGGGCCGAACTGGCCATGGAAGGGCAACGGTTTTGGGATTTGGTGCGCACCGGAAAAGCGGCCAGCGTGTTAGGCCCCACAGGTTTTGTGGCCGGCAAGCACGAACTGTTTCCCATTCCTCTAAGTGAAATTGATTTATCAGAAGGCACAATGGAACAAAATCCAAATTGGAATTAGCAAGACTTTACAAACAAATTAACCAATGTTCAATTTAAATTTTAAACAATTATGAAACAAACAATCAAAATCTTCGGCCTCACTGTAATAATAGGGCTAATAACTTTTACGGGGTGTAAAGAAGATGACCCTTCAGCCTTGACAATAGTGTCAATTAGTGCAACTGGAACTGATTTAACTACTGGTAACCCCATCACGGTGGATCTGAATGGAACAACTCCGGCAACAAACATGCCTCCGGATGGTGTCATAACAGTTACATTTTCCAAATCAGTCAGTGCCGCAACGGTAACTACTTCTACCGTAATTTTAAATGATGGAACGGATGATGCAGCCATAACGGCTGACGTAGACGGTAGCGAAGTTACTCTAACACCTGATGATCAACTCTTACAGGGAACAGTCTATACACTTTCAGTTTCTAATACAATAACCGCGACTGATGGAGGAGGCTTGGCTGCCGCTTCACGGACGTTTACTACTGCAGGAACTGCACCCGCAGTTGTTCCACAGGCCGATAAATTGGTAGTATATCTACCGTTCAATGGTGTCGTTGTCGATGAATTCGGCCATGCAATACTCAATGATGAGGTTACTTTTGCAACAGATCGTTTTGGAAATTTCGAAAGTTCAGCCAATTTCAATGGCACTACAAATTATGTTGGAGTTGAATATGGTACTAACATGTCGAATGCAAACACAACAGTAAGTTACTGGATAAAACTTCCTGCTAGCGCAGATTACAGTGCACATATCGGAACCACAGGTGCAAGTAATATCAAACAATATGTTACATTTTGTATTGGAGGCAATAATGGAACATACCATGAGTGGAACAGATTCACATGTTGTTCTCTTGGTTATGATATTGACGTCTTAAAGTATTTTACAAATCACGTAAACTCAGGTAGTGCGTCAGTTTTAGCAGGCAGTTCTATTGAAATGAAGAATGAAGGAAAACCGGGTGGACAGAAAGTAATTGAAGTCAATAATCCTAACTGGATAGAAGATAATACAGGAGTATGGATGCACATTGTTACTTCCTGGAATGCCGCAGCACGTAGAAAATCTTTCTATATCAATGGAGTTCCATCAACGGTTTACGAACTAACAGCCTCAGCTGAATATGCACTGGATGCTGCTGTTATTGATGCTGCAGGAATTGATGCTGACGCTTCAAATAGTAAAAATTTGTATTTAGGATCAGGCGTGCCTTATTGGGCCACTAAAATTACTGGTGGCATTACCCCTTTTAGAAGTGGGATCCCATTTGCCTTTAAAGGCCAAATGGATGATTTTAGAATGTATAATGTTGCTCTTACAAATGCAGAAGTGCTCTCATTATATAACGCTGAAAAACCTTAATCGATTTTAGGTTACTTTTCCTGAGGGTTTCCGGAAACGGAAACCCTCATTATTTTCACTTAGCAAATCAAAATGGTCAATCGGTATTCCATTTTATTCCTTCTCTTTGCTTTCATTTTTCTAGCCTGCTCGGATGATGGAGGCCAACCTGCAAAAACAAATTTGCAACTTCAGTCGGTAAATGTTGGCGCCTATAATTTGCACCTTACTAATCCAGCACAAAACATAAATGCTCCTTTCAATCAGCCTCTAGTGGCTACATTTTCTGCACCGCTTAACCTTGCAAGTGTAACACAAGCAGTTCACTTAAAAGTAAAAGGAGGTGATGATGTACTAGTTAACTTTTCTTTTCAGGATAATGATGAAACATTTGTTGCGTCTCTTGCTGCAGACTTAACCCCCAACCAAACCTATGTACTTTCAATAGCTGATAACTTAAAAGGTGCTGACGGAGAACCCTTTTTAGGATTTATCATTGAGTTCACAACTCAGCAACGTTCTATGGCAACTACATCCGTGATTATTGACGGGCAAAATGCGACACCCTCAAACCGAATTAAAGATGTGAACCGCAATCCGACAATTGAATTTACTTTTCCTGTTTCGGTTAACACCACTACCATTAATAATACAACAGTTAGATTATTGGGTGCCGCTGTTGTTCCTACACTTTCATTCTCCTTTTCTGATGTCGATAAAAAAATAACAATAACTTCCACTCAAACATTGGAGCACTTGCATAAATACATTCTCTCACTGGCTCCGAACATTGAGGGCCAACAGGGAGAACTATTTGCAGGCTTTTCAAAATACTTCTACACTGCCCTCGATCCCACACCAAAATTCCCCCTACTCTCCGATGATGATCTGCTCACCCTCGTGCAGCAGCAAACTTTCAAATTCTTCTACGATTATGCCGAGCCCAACAGTGGCATGGCCCGCGAGAGAAATGGTTCAGGCAATTTGGTGACAAGTGGTGGCACCGGCTTCGGCCTGATGGCAATGGTGGTAGCGATGGAAAGGAATTTTATCACCCGCCAGCAAGGCGTGGACAGGCTCAATAAAATTGTCACGTTCCTGGAAACTGCTGATCGGTTTCATGGGGCCTGGTCGCATTGGATCAACGGCTCGACCGGAAAAGTAATTCCATTCAGCACAAAAGACAACGGTGGCGATTTGGTGGAGACTTCTTTCCTGGTTCAAGGGCTTCTCACTTTCCGGCAATATCTTGATCCAAATGTGATAGCCGAGAATGCGCTTATCGCCAAGATCAATGTTTTATGGGAAGGTGTGGAGTGGGACTGGTACAGAAAAAACAATGAAAACGTTTTGTACTGGCATTGGTCGCCTAATTATAATTGGGACATGAATTTTAAGCTGTCGGGATATTTTGAGCAACAGATCACCTACTTTCTTGCCGCGGCATCGCCCACGCACAGTATTCCAAAAATTGTTTATAACAATGGCTTTGGGCAAAACGGGGGGATTGTGCGAAACAATGTTTATTACGGCATCAACCTGCCGTTGGGTGGCCTGTTTCCTTTGTTCTGGGCACACTATTCTTACCTCGGGCTAGACCCACACTTTACAGATGAGTATGCCAACTATTGGACGCAAAACGTAAATGCTTCGCTTATCAATTATTCCTACTGTGTGGCCAATCCAAAAAATTTTGTGGGCTACAGCGATGAATGCTGGGGCTTAACCGCGAGCGACAACCAAAGCGGATACAATGCACACTCGCCAGGCAATGATCTGGGCGTGATTACGCCAACGGCTGCGCTATCATCCTTCCCCTACACTCCAGTAGAATCCATGAAGGCACTGAAGTTTTTCTATTACACGCTCGGTGACCGTTTATGGGGGCAGTATGGATTTTATGATGCTTTTAATATCACTGAAAACTGGACGGCCAGTTCTTACTTAGCTATAGATCAGGGGCCAATCATTGTGATGATTGAAAATCATCGGACTGGGTTGTTGTGGAATTTATTTATGTCTTCGCCCGAAGTTGACCCGGCCATGACTAAATTGAACTTTGTTAAATGAACTCAATGAAATGAATGAAGAATGATGATTAACCATTTAAGAATGATGAAGTAGGACCCCTTCAAAAATCATCACTCATCATTCATCATTCATTATTCAAATTAGAATCTTAAACCAACCAACTCCTTCATCTTATGAAATCACTTTCAGGAATACTTTTATTGTATTTGACAATGCTGTCTTGCACGCCATCCAATCAAAACGCGAGAAGTTCATCCGATCAAAAAATCGATTCACTACTTTTATTAATGACCATCGAAGAAAAAATCGGACAGCTTAACCTGCCTTCTGCGGGTGACTTTGTAACCGGCCAGGCCGAGAGTTCGGACATAGGAAAGAAAATTGAAAAAGGCCAGGTGGGGGGATTGTTCAATATTAAAGGTGTGGCCAAAATCCGTGAGATGCAGCAGTTGGCAGTAGAGAAAAGCCGGTTGAAGATTCCATTGCTTTTTGGAATGGATGTTATTCATGGGTATGAATCAGTTTTCCCGATTCCGTTGGGTTTGAGTTGCAGTTGGGACATGCCCTTGATAGAACGCAGTGCCCGCATTGCCGCAACCGAAGCCAGCGCGGGTGGCATTAACTGGACGTTTAGCCCAATGGTTGACATCTCGCGTGACCCACGTTGGGGCCGGATTTCCGAAGGAAGTGGAGAGGATCCATACCTCGGTTCGGAAATTGCCAAAGCTATGGTGCGGGGCTTTCAGGGAAATGATCTATCAGCCAACAACACCATCATGTCGTGTGTGAAGCATTATGCGCTTTATGGAGCCTCAGAAGCCGGGCGCGATTATAATACTACCGATATGAGCCGGGTTCGGATGTACAACGAATATTTTCCGCCTTACAAAGCGGCAGTAGATGCTGGCGTGGGCAGCGTGATGGCATCGTTTAATGAAATTGATGGCGTGCCTGCCACGGCAAACAAATGGCTGCTTACTGAAGTGCTTCGCAACCAATGGGGGTTCAAAGGATTTTTGGTATCCGATTATACTGGCATTAGTGAAATGGTTAATCACGGCATTGGCGATTTACAAACCGTTACGGCAAGGGCACTTGATGCGGGACTCGATATGGACATGGTGGGCGAAGGCATGCTCACCACGTTGAAGAAATCGCTGGAGGAGAGAAAGATTACCGAGAAACAAATAACCGATGCCTGCCGGAGGATCTTGGAAGCCAAATTTAAACTCGGTCTCTTTGATGACCCTTACAAATATTGCGATGAACAACGCGAGACAGCAGAGGTATTTTCGGAT
>JAYUHI010000008.1:0-2664 GCA_043767095.1 Bacteroidota bacterium | reverse complement strand
GCGTTGGCAGGGATGTTGACGAACAGAGCGGGCAAACAATTTTGTAAAACACCGTTTAAAACATAAAACTAAAAACTATGGGAGCATTAATGATTGGTTTGTTTTTCATGGCGATTGGATGGTTTATTCAATCGCGGTTGAAAAGTAAGTTTCGCGAGTATTCAAAAACACACCTCAGCAAAGATTTGACAGGTGCGGAGATAGCTAAACTCATGCTGGCCGATCACGGCATCCGCGATGTGCAGGTAATCAGTGTTCCAGGCCAGTTGACGGATCACTACAATCCCGCAAACAAAACGGTGAATTTAAGCGAGGCCGTTTATCATGGAAGGAATGCCGCTGCCACCGCAGTTGCATCCCACGAATGTGGTCATGCGGTTCAACACGCAACCGCCTACACCATGCTTCAGTTACGATCTACATTGGTGCCGATACAAAACTTCAGCGCCACCATTCTCAATTTTATTTTCATGGCCATGATCTTCGGATCGTTTTTGATTCGTGGCATGTTCCCCGTGGAAACATTGTTGCTGGTTTACATAGCCTGCTACGGTGTGTTTTCTCTGTTTGCTTTGGTAACACTGCCGGTGGAATTCGATGCCAGCAAGCGTGCACTGGCCTGGGTGAAAACCAGGAACATTGTTACCACTGGAGAATATGACATGGCACAAGATGCGCTGAAATGGGCAGCTATGACCTATGTGGTTGCGGCCATTGGAGCCATCGTTACTCTGATTTATTATGTGTTGAGCTACCTGGGCATGAGCCGGGATTAATAAACACAGGTTACCGCAAATTTGAAAGACTGTTTAATAATTTAATAACTGGAGTTACGCATGACCCATTTTTTGCCACAGAAAACACAGATTATCACAGATGGAATTTCAAAGGTATCTGTGCAAATCTGTGAAATCTGTGGCATAAACCTTTTTGAATACGTAAGGCCACTTAATAATTTTAAGGCTCGATATTGTATCGGGCCTTTTTATTGACTTATCTTTAATTTATGGAAGAAATAAGGGTCAAAGACATAAAAATCAGAGCTAAGGGAGCCTCCAAAAAAGTTAGTCAATCAAAGATTTGTTCCGAAGCAAATGAAATCCTTGACGAACTCCGCGACTACAAGGACGGTAAGGTTAAACTCCGCTCCTTGGATGAATTTCTCAAAAACCTTTAAGGTATTTTCCCTTCCGGGAGAAATGCAAATCCAAACTTCATGACCTTCCAACTCACCGAAGAACAACTGGCTGTGCAACAGGCCGCCCGCGATTTCGCCCAAACCGAATTGCTGCCCGGTGTTATTGAGCGTGACACGCACCAGAAATTCCCGGTTGAACTGATTCAAAAAATGGGTGCCCTCGGCTTTATGGGCATGATGACCGACCCGAAGTATAATGGTGGTGGTATGGATACCATCTCTTACGTTTTGGCGATGGAAGAAATTTCGAAAGTGGATGCTTCGGCTTCCGTAATGATGTCGGTGAATAATTCGCTTGTGTGCTGGGGGTTGGAAAAATTTGGGAATGAAGACCAAAAAGAAAGGTATTTGAAACGCCTCACCACCGGTGAGGTAATTGGCGCCTTTTGTTTGTCGGAACCGGAAGCGGGTTCTGATGCCACCAGCCAGCGCACTACTGCCGAAGATAAAGGCGATCACTACTTGCTGAATGGCACAAAGAACTGGATCACCAACGGCAGCAGCGCCAGTGTGTATTTGGTGATGTGCCAAACTGATGCTTCCAAAAAACACAAAGGCATTAATTGTTTGATTGTAGAGCGCGGTCAGCCGGGTTTTGTAGTGGGGAAGAAAGAAGACAAGATGGGCATCCGCGGCAGCGATACGCATTCGCTCATGTTCACCGATGTGAAAGTGGAAAAGCGCAACCGCATTGGTGAAGATGGTTTTGGTTTTTCATTTGCCATGACCACTTTAAATGGCGGAAGGATTGGCATTGCTTCACAAGCGTTGGGCATTGCTTCAGGCTCGTATGAACTTGCTTTGAAATACGCCAAAGAAAGAAAAGCCTTCGGGCACCGGCTCTCTGAGCATCAGGCTATTCAGTTTAAGTTAGCGGAGATGGCAACCAAAATAAACGCAGCCCGATTACTCATTTGGCAAGCTGCCTCCCTCAAAGACCAGAAAAAAGATTTTGTGAAGGCCGCTGCTATGGCCAAACTCTATGCCTCGCAGATAGCACAGGAAGTGACAACCGAAGCGGTGCAAATTCATGGAGGCTATGGCTACGTAAAAGAATTTCATGTAGAGCGCATGATGCGCGATGCCAAGATCACCCAGATTTATGAAGGCACTTCCGAAATTCAGAAGATGGTTATTTCAAGGGAGTTGATGAAGTGAGGGATTATTTCATAGTATTTATACCTTTAGACATGAATTGGAAAGAGCATATTACTTCAGACCCATCTATCCTGTTCGGCAAAATGGTGATCAAGGACACACGCATACCTGTGGACTTGATTTTGGAAAAATTAGCTATCGGGTATTCTGTAAGCGAATTACTGGAGGCCTATCCCCGGATAAAAGCCCCGGATATTCAGGCATGTTTGCTTTTCGCTTCCGAGAATGCCAAGCATGAAAAGACATTGGCTGTAGCCGAATGAATTACCAGATTGTTGCCGATGAAAGTGTGGATTTCAGAATAGTTG
>JAYUHI010000007.1:0-6287 GCA_043767095.1 Bacteroidota bacterium | reverse complement strand
CCTGCTCTATGAGCTGGCTAACATAGCAGTTAACCAATTTAACCTGGAAGAAAAAAAAGGAAAAACATCTCATTATAAAACACTTACAGCATTAGCCTAACGGCTATGGCCTGGCGGCAGTCCGGGACTCGGCCGCGATGACTTCGTTGTAGGGGTGTTGTGCCGTGGCCATCGCCCTCTCCTTCGAAGCGTCATCGCTGTCTCTCCGAAGCGTCATCGCGGTCTCTCCGAAGAGTCATCGCGGTCGAGTCCTGGCGGCAGCCAGGACACGTACCGCGATCCGGTGATGACTTCGGATTAACGCTTACTCCACAGTCACACTCTTGGCCAGGTTCCTGGGCTGATCCACATGGCAACCGCGCAGCACAGCAATGTGATAGGATAATAATTGCAAAGGAATAACGGAGATCAGGGGCATTAATGGTTCTAATGTGGCGGGCACTTCAATGGTGAAATCGGCCATGCTGGTGATGTGTCGATCGCCTTCGGTTACAATAGCAATGACCTTTCCCTTTCGGGCTTTTACTTCCTGAATGTTGGAAACCACTTTTTCATAGCTGCTGTCTTTCGTGGCGATGAAAACCACCGGCATCTCTTCATCAATCAACGCGATGGGGCCATGTTTCATCTCTGCTGCCGGGTAACCCTCGGCATGGATGTAGGAAATTTCTTTAAGCTTCAATGCGCCTTCGAGAGCAACCGGAAAGTTATATCCGCGGCCCAGGTAAATAAAATTTTTAGCGTGTTGAAAAATCGAACTGATCTTTTCAATCTGGTCGTTAAGCAGCAAAGCCTTCTCCACTTTCGTGGGAATGTTCTCCATCTCCACCATCAGTTCATGAAATTTCTGTTCGGTGATGGTGCCCTTTTTTTGAGCCACAATCAAAGCGATCATATTCAACACCGTGAGTTGTGCGGTAAACGCTTTCGTGCTGGCTACTCCAATTTCAGGGCCCGCGTGCGTGTAAGCCCCTGCGTGCGTTGCTCGCGGAATAGATGACCCCACCACGTTACAAACTCCGAAAATGATGGCGCCTTTTGATTTCGCTAAATCAATCGCGGCTAATGTATCGGCAGTTTCTCCCGATTGTGAAATGGCGATCACGACATCGCCTTCGCGGATGACGGGATTGCGATAGCGAAACTCAGAAGCATACTCCACCTCAACGGGGATGCGGCAAAACTCTTCTATAAAATATTCGGCCACCAGCCCCGCATGCCAGGAGGTGCCACAGGCCACAATCAAAATACGATCGGCATTAACTAATTTATTTAAGTACTCGCGCAGGCCTCCCAAAATCAAACGACCGGATGATGAGTCTAAGCGTCCACGCATACAATCCTTGATGGACTTAGGCTGTTCAAATATTTCCTTCAGCATGAAATGCTCGAAGCCTCCTTTTTCAATCGCTTCCAACTCCATGTCCACCGTTTGAACATAGGGGGTGAGCGGGAGGTTTGCTGTGTTTTTAATGGTTAGCGCTCCATCATTCACAATAGCAATCTCCTGGTCGTTCAGGTAAACCACTTCGTTGGTGTATTCAATAATAGGCGTAGCATCGGAGGCCATAAAGAATTCATCTTTGCCAACACCCAGCACCAGCGGACTTCCTTTGCGGGCGGCAATCAGTAAATTGGGATTGTCTAATGACATCACTACGATCGCGTAAGCGCCAACTACTTTTGTCAAGGCGAGCCGGACAGCTTCATCCAGTGAACAACGTTCGTTGTCCTGAATATCTTCAATGAAGTGAATAAATACTTCGGTGTCGGTCTCACTGAGAAACGCATGGCCTTTGTTCAACAAGTCCTGTTTCAGCGAAGCATAATTCTCGATGATACCGTTGTGGATGATGGCCAGTTTTTTTGTGGAAGAGTAATGCGGGTGCGCATTCTCATCGTTCGGTTCGCCATGCGTGGCCCACCGCGTGTGGCCCATGCCTATGTGGCTGTCTAAATTCTGCCCTTTTATGAATTGCTCCAGTTCGGAGACTTTGCCTTTTTTCTTGTACACATTCAGGCCGTTGTTCAACAGGGCAATGCCCGCGCTGTCATAGCCACGATACTCCAGTCGCTTGAGACCTTTAATAATGATATCGTGGGCCTGTCTTTGCCCAACATAGGCAACAATTCCGCACATGAGTGTTACTTAGTTTGGGTGTAATAGACCCTCAATTTTACCTGATCTTTTTTAAAAGAAACCCCATCGAGGGATTTTCCGAACACCGAGCTTGATGGAACGAGGGCAAGATAATTAACACGGGAAATGGTTTCAGGAAGGCGGGTATGGTATTCAAAAAATTCCGTGAGATAACCCCGGTAATATTGGCCATCATCATCCATTCGGTATGCTAAATTTAAGATGCGTTGATCATCTCCCAGGGCATCCAGGTAAATTTCGTTTGAGATGCAATAGTAATATCCGCCATATTGAGGATCAGGGCCCATGACTGGGTTGCCTTGTGTATCAACCAGTGGTTTGCCATCAGCACCTATCCGCTGGATTTGCGGAGGAACAAAAAACCGGCTATTGTTTTTTACTGTCCGGAGAAATAATCCACCTGGGGTACGCACATGCGGACGTGCAGAAGCTGGCTCTAAAGGAATAATAAGTTCAGCAGAATTGATGGCCACATTCTCAATCGAGTCGAAGGTGGCGCGCACCGCAGTTAAATCTAACTTGGTGTACAGGCCCGTGCCCGATTGCACGTAACAATAATTATCAGGGGCGTTGAAATTGGAATAAATAGCTGTTGATGGCAGGCCGGAAATATTGGTTCCGCTTCTATCAACTTCAACTTTTGAGAATCCGGTCAAGCCTTGCAGAAAATAATAATGCTTACCAATTTTTGAAACCCCGCCCTCCTCATATTCATAATACAAGGTAAGCCTAGAACTTCCGAAAAGGCTGGAGATAAGTGACTTAAACCCTAAGACCCTATTCCCACCCGCTGGTACTACAGCAAAGCCTTTAAATATTGTTAGAAAAACAGAGTCCGTTTTAAAATCGTTAAATGCCAGTGTATCATCTCCGCTTACAGTCTTTTGCCATGAATATATCCCCTTACGCATAGCTGAATCAAATAGGGCTGATGCTAATTCAGAATCAAATGGAATATCAAAAGTGAGGGTGTCGTAAACATCGTTAGTTGTGATCCCGTCAGCATTGTAACCCGGATATAACTTCAACGAGTCCAACCTAAAACGTGAAGTTTTAAACTCATATGCACTTGTAGATATTGGATTGAGATCGTACTCAGCGTTTGAATTAGTATGATATTCATTAGCCGGGTTTAAGCCTGCACCGGAGATTTGATGAAGGGTAAATGTTGAAGGTGAATCGAGTGTGTCTCCATAGACATAATAATCAAGAGCCAGGCTGAATGTTAGTTTCTTTACCTTGAAACCGGTCTTGCCTGTTTGGTTGATCTTTGCCGGTGAGGAAAGAAATTGAGTGAATAGGGTAGAGGTTATGGATCCAAAATTAGGATCGATTGGGCTGTTAACCTTCCCGCATAAAAGCCTGTCGCTGCCAGTAGAAACAAAGGTATTTTGACTCCTCACTGAGTCAGCCTGAACCGTATAAGCCGGAATGGAGAATTCCTTATACTTCAATTGAAAGCGCGGATCTTTCCTGAAACCAAAATAGGAGGTTTCATCCAAACAACTCCCCCAAAATATCAACCCGATAAAAAGAACAAAACCTTTAGCCCACCAACTCGGTGTAAAGGTTATAAAACGATTCGGTGTAAGTGTCGCTCTTTTCAATGGTCTCAATTTTTTTCTCTTGTATCTTCTTAACTAAGCCTTCCAGCTTTTTATTGTCTTCGGCCATAGAAACAACATCGGCAAACTGGGCGCCCAATTTAATAAAACCTTCGTAATCGGCAGTCTTTAATTGGGCCATCATGGAGTCTTCAATATCGAGCATCTTCACTTTGCCCATGAGGTCGCCTTTGAACTTATGCGCGAAACTATTATTGTAAATGGTGAAAACGGTTTTCGAATTTTTGAAAAGCGGGTCGTTTTTGTAGGTCGTTTTCAGGTACAACGGAATGAAACTGGTAATCCAGTCGTTGCAATGAACAATGTCTGGCGCCCAGCCTAATTTACGAACGGTTTCAATCACGCCCTTGCAGAAGAAGATGGCGCGTTCGTCATTGTCCTCATAAAAATTATTCTCCTTGTCGTGGAACATCGACTTGCGGTGGAAGTAATCTTCGTTGTCAATAAAGTAAACCTGGAGTTTGGCGTTGGGTATGGAGGCTACTTTTATGACGAGGGGTTTCTCTTCATCGCCAACAGAAATATTGATTCCGCTCAAGCGCACCACTTCGTGCAACCTGTTTTTACGCTCGTTGATCAAGCCAAAACGGGGAACCAGTATCCTGATTTCCATACCCTTTTCTTGCATGGCCTGGGGCAACTTCCGCACGAAATCCGCTACTGCGGAAGTATGGAGAAAAGGGTTGATCTCGCTGGCCACGTATAAAATCCGCAGTTTCGACATAGTATTGATTGTTTTGCTTATCTTAAAAATTGGAGGCACAAAGGTACAGAAACGCGGCCCCTTATTCAACTTATTTTCAGAGATATAGCCTATCTTGACCCGTCATTAAAATTAACTGCTTATTCATGCAGATTTACAGGGATATTAACTCCGTTCGAAATTTTATTCAACAACAAAAAGAGGCCGGAAAGAAGGTTGGGCTGGTGCCCACCATGGGCGCGCTGCACGCGGGGCATCTTAGTTTAGTTCGGAAATCATTGGCGGATACAGACGTTTCAATCGTTTCTATTTTTGTGAACCCCATCCAGTTTAACAACCCGTCCGACCTTGAAAAATATCCCAACACATTTGATCAAGACATTGAATTGCTTCAAGCTGCCGGCTGCCAGAATGTTTTTTGTCCGCCCGCCAAGACCATGTATCCTACTACCCCTTTAATAACATTGGATTTTAAAAATCTCGACAAAATATTGGAAGGGAAATACCGGCCAGGGCATTTTAGCGGAGTAGGCATTGTTGTTTCAAAACTGTTCAACATTATCCAACCCAATGTTGCTTACTTCGGTCAGAAAGATTACCAGCAGTTTTTAATCATCCGCCAATTAGTTCAGGATTTCAACGTTCCCGTTGAGTTGGTTTGCGGAGAAATTATTCGTGAACCGGGCGGGTTGGCCATGTCATCCAGAAATCAGCGGCTTTCGCCCGATGAACGAAAAACTGCCGGAGCGATTTTTCGTTCACTCTCAACCGCCAAAGAGAAGCTTGGCGAAAAAAATATGATAGAGATTAGAAACGAAGTGGAATTAATTTTATCGAAATCAGGTCTTCGGCTTGAATATTTAGAATTGGCCGATCGAAGTAACCTGAACATATTACAACAAATCGAACCCGCAGTGCCCTCCATATTACTCATGGCCGCCTACCTGGGCGAGGTTAGGCTTATCGATAATATGTTTGTTTAATTTCTGTTTATCCGGTGGCTTCCAAAATCAAATCAATCATTCAATACCTGCTGATTCTTGCAGTTACCTTTTTGCTGTTGTGGCTGTCGCTTCGGGGCATTCAAACCGGCAATGATCAAAACAAAACCGACTTGCTTTGGCAAACCTGGAAACAATCCAACAAGTTTTATCTCCTGCTCATGGCGGTGGTAGCCATTGCCAGTCATTGGCTGCGTGCCGTGCGTTGGAAAATGTTGATCGACCATACCGGCAACCCGGTGAAAAGCCGGAGCAGTTTTTTATCACTCATGATTGGCTACTTAGTTAATCTGGGTATTCCCAGAGGCGGAGAAATATCGCGCAGTTATTATTTATACAAACTTGAAAAAACCCCGATAGAAACTTCGTTCGGGACGGTGGTGGCAGAGCGGATGGTTGACATGGTTTGCCTCCTCTTGTTACTGGTTGTTTCATTTTTTGCAGAGTGGACAAAACTGATGGCTTTTTTTGAAGAACTGGGAATTGGCAAGTCCTCACAAACGCTCACCATTCCCATCTGGCTTTGGGTTGTCCTCGCCATAGCAGCAATCACAGGGGCAGGGTTGTTCTTTTTCCGGAAAAATGAAAAACTCCGAAAAGTTATTCGCGGATTTAATAGCGGGTTAATGGCCATTGTTCAACTCGAAGGGAAAGGACTTTTCATTTTCTATTCTCTCGTCATCTGGGTTTTATATTTTTTGATGACTTACTCCGTCATGCTGGCCTTTGATGAAACGGCAGATCTTGGTTTTGGTGCCGTCCTCATCTTGTTTGCCATTGGGGCCATCGCCATGACG
>JAYUHI010000006.1:0-2669 GCA_043767095.1 Bacteroidota bacterium | reverse complement strand
CAAAATACCGATAAGGAAATCAGCCAGCAGCCCAAGTATTATTTTTCCGATTCCGGGATTTTCAATTTACTGGAAGAGCAAGATCGCGGAAAGATTTTCGAAAATGTGGTGGTCAATCAGTTCTTGCGGCTCGACAAGAGGATCAACTATTACCAAAAAAAATCAGGGCAGGAAATTGATTTGATCTGGAAAAATAAAACTGCGGTGGAAATCAAAACCACAGCAACCAAAAGCGATTACCAGGTATTGTCGGCCCGGGCAAAAGCGCTGGGGTGCAAAGACCAAATTCTCGTAAGTTTCTCACCTCCTGCCAGCGGTTTTAAAAACTTTGTTTGGGGCGGAAGTATATTTTAAACGCAGGAAGCCTGCCGGTCACGCGACTGGCCAGTAATGCGAGCCATGGTCTGCCTTCCTCTTTCGCGCCTCACATATAATTCAAAATCACAGCCGCCACCAGCAGGGTAAGAAAATGGTAGGACGTATTAATGCCGAACAACTTCCATGATTTTCTTTCCCAGGCAACAGCTCCTAAGTCAAGCGGCAGGTAGAAACCGAGCCAGGTAAAACCTGCTGCATTTAATATGTTAGCCATGGCCGACATTTCTTTCGTGCCGGGCACATAACTCCATGCTGCTATGTTGTGTGCAAAAACATAGGCCATGAAAAAATTTCCAATGACCATAAAAATCATGCCTTTGGCCATTTCACCACTGGTCGGTTTTACGCCAGTGTCCATACCCATCTCCTTGGCCCAGGCCTTGCCAAACAGGGGAGTGTACCAGATAAATCCCAGTACAAAGTTGGCCACCACGGCAACGAGTATGGCCATCATGTTAATGTTCATCTCTTCCATAATAGTTAGTGTTTAGGTTTGAAATAATTAAAAACGAGTGATGTTACGATGTTCGATTATTTTATGCTGATGGAAACTTCCACGGCCCTCTATATTCCGGCTTAAGCAAAGCATTGGCTTTCGAATCGCCAGTAAATTTATTCGAGGCCGTATCCCATTGCAGTTTGTTTCCAGTTCGGTATGCAATATTGCCCGCATGCGCGAGGAAGGCCGCGTTGTGACCAAACTCAATATCACATGCCGGGCGGTTGCGCGATTTTATACACTCGATAAAATTTTGAACATGTTTAAAATGATCTTGCTTATCTGCTGGTTGAAGCGTAATCAATTCAGTTTTTGGTTTGCCTTCCGATTCTTCGGGGATCACCTCCCAGCCTTCGCGGTTTACTATCAGCGTTCCGTTGTTGCCGATGAAGGCCACACCATAATTTCGTCCATAAATTCCTTTCGAGATTCCCCCGGCATGATCCCACTCTAATGTAAAGTTTCCAAAATCATACAGCACATTTTGCGTGTCGGCAGTTTCGGTGGCATTGTCTCCGTATGAATAAATTCCACCTGATGCCATCACTGATTTTGGAATCGTAACACCCATCGCCCAAAGCGGAATGTCGAGCAAGTGAACTCCCCAATCAGTCAGTAATCCTCCACCCTGTTCCCAAAAGAAACGCCAGCTTCCGTGAAAACGGTTTTTGTTGAATGCATGTTTAGGCGATGGGCCGAGCCACATATCATAATCTACTCCGGCAGGGCTTTCACTGTCGGCTACTTTCGGTCTCGCTTTCCCATAATCAAAATAGCCCCACGTTTTTATTTTTCTTATCGTTCCTAATTTTCCTGATTTCACCATCGCCACACAATCCTGCCAGTGCTGACCGCTGCGTTGCTGCTGGCCCACCTGCACCACGCGATTATATTTTCGCGCGGCTTTCAACATAACTTGAATTTCGCCAATAGAGTTGGCCAACGGTTTTTCTACGTACACATCTTTACCAGCTTCGCAGGCGTGAACGGTGGGCAAGCAATGCCATGAATCCGGTGTGCCGATGATGACAACATTAATATTCTTGTCGTCAATAATTTTGCGATAGTCTTTGTAGAGTGTGGGCATTTTGCCGGTGATGCCGGTGATTTCCTTGGCGCGCTCGTTCAATACATTTTCATCAACATCGCACATAGCTATGCACTCAACCTCAGGAATTCTGAGGTGGTCTTTGAGATTGTATTGACCCATGCCGTTGCAGCCAATCAAGGCAACACCAATTTTATCGTTTGCTGAAATCCCTGCTTTAGCTTGTTGATAGAATAATGGAGAGAGTGCTGCACCGGCCAATGCCGTGCCTGTGGATTGAATAAATTGGCGCCTGGATTTCATGGGAAATAATTAAGTATCGAAAAGATACTGATTCTTTAATAAGCCAGCTAATTGATTTTATACCATGATAATGGAACGCAGATGACGCAGATGAATATGATCAAAACAGATGATCAAAGTATCCGTCCTGAATCACATTTAATCATAATCACCAGCGTTATCAGCGTTCTATAAACTATGATAATGGAACGCAGATGACGCAGATGAATATGATCAATACAGATGATCAAAGTATCCGTCCCCGAATCATATTTAGGGCATCTCTAAAAACCTTGCTTTTCATTACCTCATCCTTTATCCTTCTCCAAATGGAGAAGGTTAAGCGGAGTTTTTAGAGATGCCCATAAGTAAATTGCGGGCGCCAGCCACTATGATTGCGCGTTGCAAACCATAAACGCCCTCCCCATTTCTTACTTCACCAAGCCCAGTCTGACAGGCCGA
>JAYUHI010000005.1:0-15035 GCA_043767095.1 Bacteroidota bacterium | reverse complement strand
CAGTTGCGCAACAACGGGCGCGTGGTTCGTGGCCGCATCGGCGTGCAGATCGATCAGGTCACGAAGGACGTGGCCGAGTCGATCGGACTCGGAAAGCCTGCCGGCGCCCTGGTTCGCAGCGTCGAGAGTGGCGGCCCGGCAAAAAGGAGAGGGGTGCCCTCTTTTGCTGACTCCCGGTTTAGGAAACAGGGTTCATGATTTTAAAAATCCTTTAGTAGCGAGGAATGAGCACATCTGTTTAATAGAAATTTCACTTGAGCGAGACGAAATGTATCACCACCGCACAAAGTTGCAAAAGATGGCACCCCTCTCCGCCTCGGAGAGGGGCCGGGGGTGAGGTGACAAAATGAGCAGGAGCCTTTCATGTGTTATTAACTTATCAAAGCCTTTGCAAACGGTGGGGTCTAAAAACCCTTATCGTCATGTCGATCCCGCCTCAAGCGGGAAAGACATCCCCTTATAGACTTCAATGAAGGGGATTTCTCGGTCGTTCCTCCCTCCTGCCTGCCGGCGCCTGCCGGCAGGCATGGCGAAAAGACGGTTCTATTTGGGTTTTTAGAAATGCCTTTATTCCATTTTTTTTGTAACTTTCTAAGTAGGATTTTGTTAACAAAGGGATGAAAAACGTTTTCTATTTTCTGTTGATGCTCCTGCCGTTCTCTTGCGTTGAAACAGATGAGCTCCAGATTGACTTTATAGATGGAGAATGGGAGTTGATTGATCAAACGGTTAACGGTGCGCCTGTCTCCCCTTACGTTCAGGTTCTCACATCGGTTGATCCATACACCCATGTCACCTTGGGCACTGAACCCATTCAACTTGAAAACGCCCGGTTTGAGTTTGTTCCATGCCGCCACCCATGCCTGACGAAATCGTTCAATCTGTTATCCAACAACGTTAAACCTTTAAACGGGAGTTGGAAGTATAGTCAGGCGAATCAATCCATCACTTTATACTCACTGAACAACCCGGCCATGACACAGGACACCTTGATTAATAGCCATCGTTATTACTACTATCAGTTTATCAACAATTTGAGTTTTAAAATCCAGGAGCTCAATGCATCAAAACTAAAATTATCGGCAGGCAATGAGGTGTTTGAGTTTGTGAAGACCGATTAAGGCTAAACCAAAAAAATTTCTGAACTTAGCCCAATGGAAGCAAAAACAATGACCCCAACCATGACGCCCACCATGGCGCATCAGGACATCCCCGGAAACCCATCCACCGCCAAAACCAGCACCGTAAAACTCAACGACCGCAGCAATGGTGAACCACTTCGCGTATTAACCGAAGAACAATGGCAATTCTGGAAATACAACGGCTACATCGTGATTAAAAATGTAGTTCCGAAAGAACAGGTGGAACGGCTGGCTAATTTTCTGTGGGAGTTTGAAGAGAAAGATCCCAACAATCCGGAAACCTGGTATGCCCCTCCACGTGCCGAGATGCAAATGAAAGAACTCACCAACACCGGCATGGTGGAGGTGTACAATCATCAATACTTGTGGGACAACCGGCAATATCCGAAAGTGCATCAGGCCTTTGCCGATATCTGGGGAACTGAAAAACTTTGGGTTACTATCGATCGCGCCAATTTAAATTTCCCCATCCGGCCCGGCTATGAATACAAAGCTTTCATTCATTGGGATTACGACCCCGACACCAAGCCGGTAAATGTTCAGGGTGTTCTGGCTTTGGCCGATCAGACAGATGAAAACATGGGCGGCTTTCAGTGCATTCCCGAATTATTCAGAACGTATGATACATGGAAACTCACCCAGCCTGCCGACCGCGATCATTTCAAACCCGACACCACTGGCTTCGAGCCGGTGAAAGTAAAAATGAATGCCGGTGATCTGCTCATCTTTAACAGCCTGCAACCGCATGGCATACGGGCCAACCGAAGCGGCAATAAAGTTCGGTTGGCTCAGTACATTTCCATGATGCCTGCCGAAGAAGACAACGAAGCGCTGAAGCAATGGCGCATAAACTCCTGGAAAGATCGAAATGCCCCTGAAGGCTATGCCTTTCCTGGCGACCCGCGCGGATGGGAGAAGACCAAATACCATGCAGCAGAACTTACTTCGCTGGGAAGGAAATTGGTGGGATTGGATAGGTGGTGATCGGTGAAGATCTTCGCTGGTAAGTTGGTATGAGGTGAGAGGTAAGTGGTAAGAGGTACTCTTACCAACTTCAAACTAACCTCTTACTAACTACCAACTACCTCTTACCAATTCTACTTTCCCGTAAAAACTGCTTTCCGTTTTTCCAAAAAAGCCTGAACGCCCTCTTTGTGGTCTTCTGATGTTCCTGCGATCTGCTGGCAGTAGGCTTCGTAATCGAGCATTTCATCAAGAGTAGATGTAGCTGACTTTTGAAGCATCTTTTTTATGAGTCCAATAGCTTTGGTGGGAGCATTGGCAAAGTAATCTGTGTACGTTTTTACAGCTTCATCTAATTGCGCAGCAGGAACGACTTTGTTGATCAACCCCAGTGCAAGAGCCTCGCTTGCTTTTATTTTCGATCCCATGCTGCATAGCTCAAACGCTTTGGCCATGCCCGTGAGCCGGGGAAGAAAATAAGACGACCCCGAATCGGGCACAAGACCGATGTTGATAAATACCTCGATCATCACCGCATCTTCCGAAGCCACAATAATATCGCAGGCCAACGCAAGAGAACATCCCGCCCCAGCGGCTACTCCATTCAACTTACAGACTATTGGTTTCGGTAAATTTCGCATAGCGCGAATGATGGGGTTGTAGCGCTTGTGGAGCGACTCAAAAAAAGATCGCTTCTCCCGGCCCGAGGCTGCCTTTAAATCCTGCCCGGAACAAAATGCTTTTCCGGCCCCCGTGAATTCAACCACTCGCACACCGGCATCTTTTGCCACGAGTTTAAAAGCCTCTTGAAGTTCAAACGTGAGCCCGTCATTCAAAGCATTGTAAACTTCTGGACGGTTGAGTGTGATGCGGGCGACACCGCCATTGATTTCGAATTTTAGAAATTGGAAGTCCATAGTTTTAAATTCAGAATTTTGAATCGGATTTTTGTTATCTGAAAAATTCTCTGGCCAAAGTTTTTCTGGCAGCTTGAAATTGTGCCGATAAAAATTACTTGCGCAACGCCATATATGTCCAGCCAGCCCCGGCTAAATCCACTAATCCAAAAAGGATAAGTTGGGTTGGCGCCCAGCCCATAATCACGAACACAATAAACATTAATGTGACGAAAGAACGGACATAAACTGTGAGCGTCATGAACAATACATGGTTGGCCGGTGCCATGAAAACATAATACAGGCCAATGCAAAAAACCAATGTACCGAGAACACGAATCCATATTTCAGCGGTTTCGGCAATTTGAAAAATGGAAAGCAACACGTTGGGAACAACCGTGAGTGTCACGCCCAAAATGAGCAGATAGAACCCAAAGTAGTAAACGGATTTTGAAGCTGTTGTCATGGCGAGGGGATGGTTATGTTAGTTGAATTTTTTTTGTAAGCTTAGGGGTCACGAAGGTCACAACGAAGCACAACGAACACGAAGAACTCCAACTTTGTGCCCTTTGTGTCCTCCTTCGTGTTCTTTGTGAAACCTTGCCTTCTCTTGACAAACTGTGGTACACCCCCGGCAGGCGGGGATTAAGCTGATAATCGCAGATCAAATCAGCGGAAATCATAAAAATCAGCGTCATCAGCGTTCTATTTGTATTCATTCGCGAGTTATTAGAGGTGCCATTAAAACAATACAAGCATGCCCATCACCGCTACAGCAAAACCTAAAATTCCGCCCCAACCTACTTCATTCAGCGTATGGGCATTGAGCAACAATCTGGAGGACATGGTAAATCCTGCCAAAACAATCACAACCAGAGCTGGCACTATTAATTCTGAAGCTGAAGAAAGAGTGGCCATCAGCAATAAAATTCCAGCCAGGCCACTCATGCCTACTGCGTGAGCGCTAATCTTAAAGAAAAAATTTGCCATGGTAACAGTTAAAGAAAGAAGTGTAACAATTGACATTAATTTAAAAAATACCGGCATAGGCACTTTCCAATAAAACATAAAACTGATGACGGCATAAACAACCGTAATCAAAACAGAAGGTAAAACCCTTTCACGCCTGTCAATCATCTTGAAACTTTGTATGATGCCCGTCATCCTGAAAAAAACCAGATTTATCACAGGTAAAAAGAAAGTCATTCCAAAGAAAACCAAAATGGAAATCAAGCCCCACACTTGTGCCGGATAAATTGAAGATGGCTGAAAATACAAGAGCAAGGCGAACAACCACGTGGGTATCAGCAACGGGTGCAAAGCAAATGAAATGAATTGAGCAATAAATCGAAGCATCACATTTCGCGCCTTAAGCGGGCCACCGGAATGTTTAATTGCTCACGGTATTTGGCCACCGTGCGCCTGGCAATGTTGTACCCCTTTTCATTGAGCAGGTCTTCCAGCTTATCATCGGAAAACGGTTTGTCTTTATCTTCCGACTCAATGAGATCTTTAATGATTTGTTTCACTTCGCGGCTGCTCACTTCTTCACCGGAATCGGTAGTAATGCCTTCGGAAAAAAAGTACTTTAACAGAATGGTGCCAAAATCTGTCTGAACCGACTTGCTGCTGGCCACGCGACTCACGGTTGAGATGTCCATGTTAATTATCTGCGCGATGTCTTTCAGGATCATCGGCCTGAGTTTGGTTTCATCGCCATCCAAAAAATAATCGTATTGAAATTGCACGATAGCCTGCATAGTGCGCAGCAATGTATTCTGGCGCTGTTTGATGGCATCAATAAACCATTTGGCGGCATCGAGCTTTTGCTTCACGAACGTAACAGCCTCCTTTAGCTTTTTATCTTTCTTGTTGCCCTTATCATACGCTTTGAACATATCAATATAAGAGCGGCTCACGTGAAGTTCGGGCGCGTTGCGTGAGTTCAGGGCGATCTCTAATTTGCCGTTGTTGTTCGTTAAAATAAAATCGGGGATCACATACTGGTTCTTCGCCATGCCGCTGGACGTCTCGCCTCCGGGTTTGGGGTTGAGTTTAATAATCAGGTCTATCGCGTCCTTAATATAATCTTCATCATCCAAATCCAGCTTCTTCATGATTTTGGCATAATGCTTTTTGGTGAACTCATCGTAGCACTCGCTGATGATGCGCCTGGCCACAATCACGTCCACATCCTGGCCGTCATCCATACGCTCTAATTGAAGCAACAAACATTCCTGAAGATTTCGGGCGGCAATGCCAACCGGGTCGAACGACTGGATTTTCTTCAGGATAGTCTCGGTCTCTTCAAGAGTAGTATCAATGCTTTGAGAAAAAGCGAGGTCGTTTACAATAGACTCCAGGTCTCTGCGAATGTATCCATCACCTTCAATGCTGCCGATTAATTGTTTGCCGATGGCTGTCTGCCGGTCATCCAATCCTAAAAAACCAAGCTGCGCCAGGAGGGTTTCATGCAAACTCGATGAACCCGGCATAGGCATTTCGCGGTCGTCTTCGTCATCATCGCCCTGCCCATCGCCCTGGGTTTTATAACTGCCGTAGTCGTCATCGCGCAGGTAATCTTTGATGTCTATCTCATCATCGTTTGAATTATCCGCAGGGGTAATTTTAGTTTCTTCCGGTTTTTCTAAATCAGAATCCGAGTCCGATTCCGTATCATCCACAGCGTTCTCCTGCTGCTCTTCAGGCTCTTCCTCGCTTTGTTCGCCCTCTTCCAGGGCCGGGTTTATTTCCAACTCTTCTTCAATGCGGCTTTCCAACTCGGCCGTGGGCACCTGCAACAGCTTGATAAATTGAATCTGCTGGGGCGATAGCTTCTGTTGTAAGTTTTGACTTAATCCAAGTTTTTGCATTTCGGAAATATTAATCTGCCTTAAGCGAGATAGGCAAAATTATTAATAATCGGGCTTCTTTGACAAGTAAGGGGAATTATCGTTTTTTGCCACTATTCTGAACCACATAGAAATATAGGCACATAGGTTGTCACATAGAAATGGTGATAACAAAGAAAAATTTGGATGAACGTACCTATAAAGGTATTTTAAACTAGCGTACAACAAAAAGTATCTATGTGATTGCTATGTTTCTATGTGCCTATGTGGTTCACATATAATTCTAAATCTCTATGAACCGTATTAAAGTTAAAACTGTGCTGGGAATTACCCCTGATGGTCAACCGATCACTGTGATGGGTTGGGTTCGAACCTTCAGGAACAATCAATTTATTTCATTGAATGATGGTTCCACTATTCAAAACCTGCAAGCGGTTGTGGCGCTTAATTCGCAAGATGAAAGTTTGTTGAAAAGAATAACATCAGGGGCGTGTTTAAGTGTTACCGGCAAGTTGATTCCTTCCCCGGCCAAAGGTCAGGCGGTTGAATTGCAAGTTTTAAGCCTTGAAGTATTGGGCGATTGTGATGCTGAGAAATATCCGCTTCAGCCTAAAAAACATTCACTGGAATTTCTTCGCGAGATTGCCCACTTGCGCGCGCGCACCAATACATTCGGTGCGGTGATGCGCGTGCGTCACGCCATGGCTTTTGCCGTGCATAAGTTTTTTAATGATAAAGGATTCTTTTATATCCACACGCCAGTGATTACTGGGTCTGATGCCGAGGGTGCCGGTGCGATGTTCCGCGTTACGAACCTGGATGCTTCCAATCCACCACGAACAGAAGATGGCAAAGTAGATCATAAACAAGATTTTTTCGGAAGGGAAACCAACCTGACTGTGTCGGGTCAACTGGAAGGAGAAACGTATGCTCTGGCGCTGAGTGAGATTTATACTTTCGGGCCAACCTTTCGTGCAGAAAATTCCAACACCAAACGGCACCTGGCGGAGTTCTGGATGATAGAACCGGAGATGGCTTTCTACGACATCAACGACAACATGACGCTGGCTCAGGAACTTTTGCAATACCTGGTGCGGTATGCTTTGGATAATTGTGCAGATGATCTGCAGTTTTTGGATAACAGAGCCAAAGAAGAAGAGGCAGCCAAGCCGCAAGAGCAGCGAAGTGAATTGGGGTTACTCGATCGATTGAAGTTTGTCACTGAAAATGATTTTCAACGGCTAACCTACACCGAGGCCATCGACATTCTGAAAAACTCAAACCCCAACAAGAAGAAAAAATTTCAATACCTGATTGAAAATTGGGGTGTTGACTTGCAATCGGAGCATGAGCGATATTTGGTAGAGAAGCATTTCAAGAAGCCGGTAATACTTTACAACTATCCGGCTGCCATCAAATCATTTTACATGCGGCAGAACGAAGATGGAAAGACTGTTGGTGCTATGGATGTTCTGTTTCCAGGCATTGGTGAAATCATTGGCGGATCCCAACGCGAAGAACGATACGATAGAATTCTAAAGCGTGTTCAGGAATTAAACCTGCCGGAGAAAGATTTGTGGTGGTATTTGGAATTGAGAAAATTTGGCACTGCCCCACACAGCGGTTTTGGATTGGGCTTCGAGCGGTTGATTCAGTTTGTTACGGGCATGACTAATATAAGAGATGTGATTCCTTTTCCGAGGTTTCCGGGGAATGCTGAGTTTTGAGAATTCGCACGGAGGGCACAGAGCACACGGAGAAGGCACGGAGAAATACAATGCAAATTTTGCACTTCTCCGTGGTTGGCTCTGTGAACTCCGTGTCCTCTGTTCGAAACAATTATTGAATTCTTGTTGCTCATGCTTAACTTTGCTTCATGGTCAGTGAAACTGAAATACTTGCCCGGATAAAACAAATTGTGCTGGAGCGAGAGCCTTCCGCTAAAATCTACTTATATGGTTCTCGGGCGCGTGGCGATGCCCGGCCTGATTCTGATTGGGATTTGCTGATTCTGTTGAATGCTGAAAAAATTACAGATGATATTGAGTTGCGTGTAACTTATCCCTTGTATGATCTGGGAATTGACCTTGGTGAAGTTTTTAGCCCTATGGTTTACTCTGCTAATGAATGGAATAGTAAGCATTGGGTGACACCTTATTACAAAAATGTAATGGCCGAAGGAAAAATAATATGAGCGACCAAACGGGAGACTACATCAGGTATAGGGTAGCTCGGGCAAAAGAAACAATTATTGAAATTGATTTGCTTATAGGCATTGCCCATTGGAACACCGCTACAAATCGAATGTACTATGCATGCTTTTATGTTGTTGGGGCATTGTTGCTAAAAAAAAATATTACTACAAATTCCCATTCAGGAACCCTTCACAAGTTCAATGAAATTTTTGTTAAGCCTGGAAGAGTGAGCATGGAGTTGGCAAGATTGTATGCTGAGCTTTTTGACAAAAGACAAAAGGCTGATTACAACGACAATTTTGATTTGGATGAGAAAACTGTAACCCGACTATATAAACCCTGCATTGAGTTCATCACACAAATAGAATTGCTCATCAATGAACCAAGCGGTGAATGAAATACCTCATTGTTGGCCTCGGTAATCCCGGAAGTGAATACGAACTCACCCGCCACAACATTGGCTTTTTGATTTTAGACCGTTTGGCAGACAAAGAGAAAATAAAATTCTCCACTCAACGCCTGGCGGACAAAACCGAAATCAAATTCAAAGGCCGGCAGCTTCATCTCATCAAGCCCAACACCTTCATGAACCTAAGCGGCAAGGCAGTGAACTATTGGATGAATGAATTGAAAATTCCTCAGGAAAATATTTTGGTGCTGGTGGATGATATCGCCCTTCCCTTTGGAAGTCTCAGATTGCGGGGCAAAGGAAGTTCTGCCGGGCATAATGGTTTGACTAACATTGAAGATACCCTTGACAGCCGGCAATACGCCCGGTTACGGTTTGGCATTGGCAATAATTTTTCAAAAGGTAGCCAGGTAGATTTTGTTTTGAGCCGTTTTTCAGAGGAAGAATTCAAAGCCCTTGTTCCCCTGATGGACAAAGCCATTACCATGATTCAATCGTTTTGCACAGTTGGATTGGAGAGGACGATGAGCGGGTTTAATGATTGAATTTGGTTGTTCATTGTTGGTTCTTAGTTGTTGGACATACTAAGGCACGGATGACTTGCGTGCGTTTCTTAGCACAACATCCACATCTACAAAAGACGGGAAGGAAATTTCAATTGCAATCATCTTTCACACTTTTACTTTTTTTCTTAACCCTAATCATTGACCCACCTGGGTAATCAAATTCAAAAGTATACGTTTTACCTTCCAATGGATCGTAGACATTCTTGTATCGCTTTTTATCAGTATTATATATGTGTAGAACATAATAATAATGTTTAAGCCAGCCTTTTCGAATATCTATTTCATAGCTGTACGTTTGCTTTTGATTCTTGCAATTTTCTGTGTATTCAAAGGCTAATAAAATAGTTTTAATGTTTTCATTCAATAGCTTATCATAGTCAGATTGTTCCAGTGATAAATTTCCTGGAGCATAGTCTGCTTCTATTATTTCTCTGGTATCATTCTCTGACAAAGCAATTATTTTAAATCCAATCATAGAGCCAACTACGATTTGCCCATCAATAGAGATAACAAAATTCACATTTCTCCTCTGGTCTTGAGCGATGGATTGACTGCTACTAATCAAAGTCATCAATACAAAAGTTATAATGGGTTTCATTGTTTTATGATTCTTTGAGCAGCTTTGACGTTATGTCTATTATAGTCAAGGACTATTAACAATATTCACTAACCATTAACTCAACTCACCCCACTCCCATTGCTCACCCCCTCCGATGGCTGCACCAATCTCAACTTGCCGTCTTTATCCTCAGCCATTAAGATCATTCCCTGCGATTCAATGCCCATCATTTTTCTTGGCGCCAGGTTGATGAGGAGGGTTACTTGTTTGCCAATCATTTCTTCGGGGGTGTAGTGCTCGGCTATTCCACTTAAAATGGTTCGGGTGTCGAGGCCGGTATCTACCTGGAGTTTGAGCAACTTCTTTGACTTTTCCATTTTCTCTGCTTTCACCACGGTGCCAATACGGATGTCCATTTTGGCAAAATCATCGTAACTGATTTCGGGTTTGACGGGTGTGATGGGTTGTGCTTCCATTTCTACCAATTTTTTCTTGTTGATTAATTTCTGGAGTTGATGCGCGATTACATCATCTTCAATCTTTTCAAAAAGCAAAGCGGAGTCTCCTAAAGTGTGTCCGGCAGAAAGTAAAGATGATGAACCGACATCCTTCCACTCAAATCGATTTAACTTTAACATCGTAGAAAGTTTTTCTGATGAGAAAGGCAGGAAAGGCCTTGCTACAATGGCCAGGTTTGCCGCTACCTGAAGGGCAATATTTAAAATAGTTCCCACACGTGCCGTGTCTGTCTTAATCAGCTTCCAGGGTTCTGTCTCCGCCAGGTATTTATTTCCCAACCGCGCCAAATCAATCATGGAGGCCGTTGCTTCGCGAAAGCGGTAACTTTCTATTGAGTTGGCAATGCGTGTTGGAAATGCTTTGAGGTCATTCAATAATTTAGAATCAATTTCAGTTAGCGAACCGAGAGCGGGAACCTTGTTATCAAAATTCTTTTGCGTGAGCACAAGCGCGCGGTTCACAAAATTCCCGAAGATGGCTACCAACTCGTTGTTGTTCTTCGCCTGAAAGTCCTTCCAGGTAAACTCGCTGTCTTTCGCTTCGGGCAGGATGGTTAACAATGTATATCGCAGTTCATCAAGCTTGGTAGGAAAATCTTCGAGGTACTCATGCATTTCAATAGACCACCCCCGACTGGTTGACATCTTATCGCCTTCTAAATTTAAAAACTCATTGGCTGGAACATTATCGGGCAGCACATATTCTCCATGCGCCTGAAGCATCACCGGGAAAATGATGCAATGAAAAACAATGTTATCCTTTCCAATGAAATGCACCAGCTTGGTTTCTTTGTCCTGCCAATAGATTTTCCAATCGTCTGCTTTTACTTTCCCGAAATCGCGTTGGGGTGTGGCAAATAGCCCAGGCCCCCCGCCCCCCGAAGGGGGAGTAGCTCCACCGATACTCAAAACAGTAGGAGAAACCGGACCCTCCCCCTTCGGGGGTTGGGGGGCCTTGCTCAACTCTTCGAAGAATGCTCGCGTAGCGCTGATGTATCCAATCGGTGCATCGAACCACACATACAAAACTTTTCCCTCGGCATTGGGCAGCGGCACTTTGATGCCCCAATCCAAATCGCGCGTCATGGCGCGGGGGAGCAGGCCGGCTTCAATCCACGATTTGCATTGCCCATACACGTTTGCCTTCCAATCCGATTTATGCGAATCCAGAATCCATTCTTTCAACCATCCTTCCCATTTCTCTAAAGGCAAATACCAGTGCTTCGTTGGTTTTAAGATTGGAATATTTCCAGTGAGGGTAGATTTTGGATTGATCAATTCACGCGGACTTAACGTACTACCGCATTTTTCACATTGATCTCCATACGCATTGTCATGGTTGCAACGGGGGCAAGTGCCTACAATGTAACGGTCAGCCAAAAACATTTTAGCTTCTTCATCATAATACTGCTCCGAAGTTTCTTCGGTCAACAGGCCTTTGTTATACACATTTAAAAAAAATTCCTGTGAGGTTTGATGATGAAGAGGTTCGCTGGTGCGATGATACACATCGAACGATATTCCCAGTCTTCTTAAGCAACTATGGATTTGTTCATGGTACTTATCAATGATGGCCTTCGATGTTGTATTTTCTTTTAATGCCTGGTTGGGGATGGCGGTGCCGTGCTCATCGCTGCCGCTCACAAACAATACATCGCGTCCGGCCGAGCGCTGATAGCGCACATAAACATCAGATGGAATATACGCCCCGGCCAAATGCCCGATATGCTTGGGGCCGTTGGCGTATGGCAATGCAGCCGTGACTGTAATTCGCTTGAAAGACATACTTAGATAAAAATGAAACGCAAAGATGAAAATTGAAGGGCAATTTATGCAGGTTGTTCAGTGTTTTGTTTGACATCCTCTCTTATCTGAGCCAGCTTCAATTGTTCTAATGGGCATCTCTAAAAACTCCGCTTAACCTTCTCCATTTGGAGAAGGATAAAGGATGAGGTAATGAAAAGCAAGGTTTTTAGAGATGCCCTAATTTCATTTGCAGTTCCAACTCTTCACGTTTCCTGATAATCTCCCTGAGGTCGGACGGGAGTTGAACACTGAACTCGGTGTATTCTTCTTCAGTGATGTTTAAGGCAATGCTTCCACCCAGCTTTTCTGTGGAAATTTTAGCGAGGTATAATCCAATGCCACCAGCTTGAGACCGTTCGGATGCGCGAACAAACATTTTAAAAATCTCAGTGGGAGCCACGGCCTTTATGCCGATGCCATTGTCCAACACTTTAATGGTTACCCCATTGTCGTGGCTTAAAATAGTAATCTTAACAAAAGGAGCTTTCCGGTCCGATGCGTTGTAAAATTTGAAGGCGTTATCGATCAGGTTTTCCAAAACAATTTTCAGTATGGCCTCATCCGAAAACATTATGATTCCGTCATCGATAGCCAGATTAATACTCAGGTTGGGGGGAATTCCGCGCTTTCGTTCCACATCCAGAATTTCTTCGATCATCAGATTAAAGTCAATAAGTTTTGGCACCAGCATGGTATGATTAATCTGATTGATGATTTGCAGGCGGGTGAGAACTTTATTCAGTTTATCGGCAGTTAGATCGAGCTTATTTAAATAGGAAATCAGCATGTCTTCCTTAGCTTCGCGAAGAGCCAGGTTGGTTATTCCCTTAAGGCTGGCAAGCGGCCCGCGGATGTCGTGCGATGTCTTGTAAATAAAGTTATCGAGTTCATCGTTCACTTTTTTCAACTGCTCATTTGAGCTATGTAATTCTTTGGTGCGCTTCGTTACCAGGTTGTCCAACTCTACATTACTCACTGTTAATTTACTGTTTTGCACTTCAATGGTTCTTTTTGCTTTCTTCAGTTCCAGGTTGCTTTTTGATTGCGTGTTTTGCATATAAAACGCTCCTCCGGCCAAAACACAAACGAGAAACGCAATAACACTTATGGAAATAACCTGGTTTCGTTGCACATTAAACAGTTCCTCGCGAGTCAGAATTTCCTGGTCCTGGGCCGCTATGGTGCGCATATTTTCGGCCTCCTGATGTTCGGTCTGAACACGGGCGATGCTTTTTATTAAGTCAGCATTAAAAATCTTATCATTCAGGTCGATAAATTTCTGCTGAAACTCCGATGCTTTTTTGAAATCCTTTTGTTGAGAAAAGATGTCTCCATACAACTTGTAGTTCTTGAGTTGGTATTTAGGAATTTCAGTTTCCGCGGCCAGTGTTTGTGCGATGTTCAGCTTGTCTAAGGCGCCAGCGTAATCGCCCATTCGATACCGCACCAAAGCCAACGCATGATACGTATCAGCCCTGTCTGGTGATTTGAGTTCTGAAAATAAATTCGTGGCAATAAAAAATTCCTGTTCGGCATGAACCAGGTCTGCCGTATTCAAGAACGAATAGCCCATGGCATTATGGGCCAGTGCAAGCTGTCGCTTATCACATCCGGCATTATCAGAGCAGCGGTCAAAAACTTCCCTCAAATATTTTTTGGCATCATCGTGCTTTTCCAATGCATTGCTAACATCAGCCAGGTTGATCAGGCACAAGTCGAAATCGTTGTATTCCTTAGCCTTCACCTTCAAATCATAATTTTTTTTGTAATAGGTGAATGCATTCTCATAATCTTCCATCTCCTGATAGAGCACGCCAATGTTATTGAGGGCTACCGATATAGAAATAGTATCTCCTTCCGTTTCCCGGATTTTTAATGACTCAAGGTGATAATCAAGAGCCTTTGCATAGTTAGCACTCTGCGCATTGACCAGCCCAAGATTGTTGAGAAGAAATTTGACCTGCGTGCTATACTTTTTTTCCCTGGCCAGCTTTAAAGCCGTTTCGAAATAAGGAATGGCGTTTCGGTGATATCCCATTTCCTTATTAATATAACCAATTGCATTATTCGATTTTACAATAGACATTGTATCCCGCAAGCTGATCGCCACTTCCAATGCCTTCCTAGCATACTGTTGTGCTTCCTCTTTGTTATTGCTCATATTGAGTCTGAACAATTCAAAAAGGGTATTGAACCTATCCGCTCCCTTCGCATCGTCCAGAACATTCTCAAGTGAATCAAGAATAGGCTGATTGCTCTGTGCCCGGATGGGGATGGTTTCCACTCCCAGCAACTGGATGGCAACGAGTAAAACAAAAAAACTGATCCGATTAAAATACACGAGTGAGTTAAAAAAATTATCTGCTCATTTTGGTTAACAATCGCGGTTCATTTTTGCCCCGCAGTTCACACAAAAGTGAATTGAAAAAAACAAAATTCCTAAATCAACAAAAACCAAAACCAACCGATCATGAAAAAGTTATTCTACACTCTCGCCCTGGCTCTGATTACTTCATTCGCCATCTCCGCATGTGCTGACGAAAACATTAGCCCTAAAACCGATGGCAGTCAAAATGACCCTTGTCAATTCGGTGGCCCCGGCTGTCCTAAAGGTTAATGCATATGAAAACTAAACTAGCCATTATTTTATTGTCTGTTGTGGCACTGGTTTCTTTCACTGCCTTGAGCGTTAACAAGAGTGGAACATCAGCCAGGCAGGATCAGTCAAAAAGCTATCAGTCTGGCGGTGGCCAGGTAATGACCGATAAGAACCAATTTAACTGAATTTCAGCTTATTAGGCAAACTTTCGTTGGAGGAACCTGACAGGGAACCTCCAACGGATTTCGTTTTGCAGGAGCAGAGGTTAGAGTATGGATTTTTTCCATCTCAATTATTGCATCCTGTTCATCAACTCGATTCGGGTAGAGTTTTATAAATCCCTTCCTATGGACGGCTATGAGTTTGTTTACTCATATCCTTTTCAATGAAGCAGGGTTTTTTAAACTTACTTTAGGGTGACCTCCCCACAATAAGACTGTGACCAGCAACGGCCATTGAATTACTAAAGTAACTCAGTCTATGACTGTGGAGAAAGGCCGTTAGTCAATCGATTATTGTCGCGAGGCCTC
>JAYUHI010000004.1:0-6316 GCA_043767095.1 Bacteroidota bacterium | reverse complement strand
CTTGTCAGGTTGAGCTTGTCGAAACCTCTCTCTGGGTTTAAATTAGCCTTCGACAGGCTCAGGCTGACACCTGATTCCACCTTTTTAGTCAGCCCCGGACAGATGACGCAGATGATTATGATAAACTATGATTTAATCAGCGATAATCTGCCCAATCAGTGTCATCAGTCCGAAGGACTCCTTCGGAGCGTTCTATTTGTATTCATTCATGAGTTATTTAGAGGTCCCCTTAAGTTGATTGGTAAGGTAGTTTTAATTCCCCAACCGGGTAATGAAGACTGGAATTTTCACCCGGTGCCGCACAGCATCCACCGTAGTTCCGAAAATAATGTCTTTAATAAGTTTGTGTCCGTGGGCGCCCATCACCAACAAATCGGCATTGAATTCTTTCACCATTTCAGGGATAACATTTTTTGGGTTGCCGTATCCCATTTTAATATCGACCTCGTACCCTTGCTCCCGGATTTGCCTGGCGTAGTCTTCCAAAGCTGCCTCGTCTTTTCGCGATTCCAAATCCGAAATATCACTGCCATAAACCATGGCTCCTGCGGTTTCCACCACATGTATAAGTAAAAACTTTCCAGTCTTAGTCCCCTGAACTAAAGCACTTTGAATAGTTAAGGCATCCACCGGGCTGAAGTCGATAGTTACCACAATTCTTTCATAATGTGGCGGGGGGATACTCGCAATCGGCAGTGCAGTTCCATGTGGTGTAAGGCTTTCCTTTTCCTTCACTTGTTTCTCCAGCAGAGGTTTAATGGAAATGTAGATCAACAATCCAACAGCGGCCAGGCAAACGGGCACCACCGTAATCCAAACTACCCAGGCGTTGTCTCCAGCCGATTCAATCCATCCCGTAATTTCATTGATTACCAATTTCACATTGAGCGAGACAATAATTAAAGCTATTGACCAGGCGGAGATTTTAACCCAGGGTTTTATGGCGAACACACCCATTTTTGATTTGTCGCTGGTAAAATGAATAAGGGGAATAACGGCAAATCCCAACTGAAGGCTTAGCACCACCTGGCTAAACACGAGCAGTTCGCCTGTCTTATTCTCTCCATACAATAATATTACGATATAAGCCGGAATGATTGCGATGAGCCTGGTGATGAGCCTTCGCAGCCAGGGGGCAATGCGAAGGTTTAGATATCCTTCCATTACAATTTGACCGGCAAGGGTGCCAGTGATGGTCGAACTTTGGCCAGCAGCGACCAGGGCTATCCCAAACAGGATGGACGACCATTTGGTATCCAGCAGCGGGGTCAGGAATTTGTAGGCATCTTGTATGTTGGCTACTTCATACATGCCTGCTTTGAAAAAAGTTGAAGCAGCCAACACCAATATGGCCGAGTTCACAAAGAATGCCGCGTTAAGGGCAATAGCCGAATCAATGAAATTGTATTTGATGGCCGACCAAATGTTTTTCTCTGATGTCCCGATTTTCCTGGTTTGAACCAGGGAGGAGTGCAGGTAAAGATTGTGCGGCATTACCGTAGCCCCAATTATCCCTATGGCTATGTAAAGCGCTTCATCGTTGGGTATCGAAGGGATAAAGCCCTTGACTAATTCGCTCAATTCCGGTTTAGCCAACAGCATTTCAACAATAAAAGACCCACCGATTATGGCAACTAAGCAGATAATAAACGCTTCAATTTTCCTGATGCCGTAACTTTGAAGGAGGAGTAAAAGCAAAGTATCTAACACAGTTAATGACACGCCCCAAATAAGCGGAAGTCCAAATAATAATTGCAAGCCAATGGCCATACCCAGCACCTCAGCAAGATCGCAGGCTGCAATGGCAATCTCCGCCAAAATCCATAAAGAATAGTTAACCCCCCGCGTGTAGGTTTGCCGGGAGGCTTGAGCCAAATCCAACTGACGAACCACCCCAAGCCTGGCACTGAGGCTTTGCAAGAGAAGGGCCATCAGGTTCGACATAAGCAATACCCAGAGCAAGGCGTACCCAAATTTGCTTCCGCCTGCAATGTCTGTGGCCCAGTTTCCAGGGTCCATATAACCCACGCTTACCAGGTAGGCCGGCCCCAGAAATGCCAGGGCTTTTCGCCAACTTTTGCGGGTAGTAATATCTACCGAGGCATTTACTTCGCTCAATGATTTTCTTGACGAATTCATTTCCATGATAGAGCTTATTAATCAGTTCTTAAATCCGTTAATTGTTTTTGTGAAAACTGGAAACTCTTGACTGTGCCATTACAACCGATAGCATTATTTATTCAGTTACTAACAGGTTCTCAGCCGCATCGCGGGAAATAAAGACCTTCTTTTTCCCATCAATCAAAATTTCCTGCGAACCGTCAAATTCAGTTTTATTAACAATGGATAGGCTTGAGCCGATGCGCATGCCCAACTTGTCGAGGTATTTCAGGAAAGCAGGTGAATCATTTTTTACAGCCATCAGGGTAGCCTTTCTTTTCGCGTGGGTCTCCGATAACCGGATTTGCTTAACCTCCGTCATCCGCCCGTTTTTATCGGGAATGGGTTCGCCATGGGGGTCGGACTTTGGGTAACCCAGAAACTCGTCAAGTTTGGCAACCAGCATCGAAGACTGTATGTGTTCTAATTGCTCCGCCACTTCGTGCACTTCGTCCCATGTAAAGTGGAGTTTATCAACCAGAAATTTTTCCCACAGTCTGTGTTTTCGAATAATGGTTAGGGCTTCGGCTTTCCCTGATTTTGTAATCTCAACCCCATAATATTTTTCGTATGCCACCAAACCCTTGCCCGATAAGCGCTTGATCATATCCGTTACCGATGCCGCTTTGGTATTCATTTTTGCGGCCAGGTCGTTGGTTAAAACTGGCTGGCTCCCATCTAGCGACAGGTGAAAGATAGCTTTCAGATAATTTTCTTCAGTCTGGCTAATCATAATTTTATACGTGCAAAAGTAATTATTTAGGCTAGTCTAAAAAATATTTGATGAAATGTTTTATCAGCGAGTTGAGGGAGAACCGGAACTCTTGTGACCAAAAACGCTCTGAATAGCTGATGCTTAGGTATTTAATTTCTCCAGGAATCGTTGCTCCTCCGATTCCCAACTGGTGCCGATCGGGTCACGAGTATAAAATTTACCTCCCAATAGAGTTTGAATAATCTGATCCGTATTTGGGTTATGAAGATCAATGGCGATGCCAGCCGTTGAATCAGAAACAAGAGAAGACCATACGGCCTTCTCATCATAAAGAATTGGCAACCGGCAAGTCAGATACTCGTAAAGTTTAGTGGGGATACGGTCTTTAACATGGGGTGAATCGTGATAATAAATAATCCCTGCTGTGGCTTCACTAATCTCCTTAAAAATCTGGTCATGCGGAACTAACTGATCTAACCCAACAACTGTAATAAACGATTGCCCGGCAACTGCCTCAGCAATCTTTCTTCGTGTGATCTGCACCGCACAATGACCTATAATTTTAAGGCTTACCTGTGGGTTTGATCGATTTAATTTTTTCACCAGTTCCATGGCTTCAAATACCCCCGTGCTTTCATGGAGCGTGCCGGTGAACAAAAGTTGAATGCCCTGTAGTGTTGGGCTTCGTTTATAAGAATCGGGCAGTTTACATTTGTTTTCAATTACGGAGAATTTTTTTCCTATGAAAGGAAGTTCTGCTTCGTAATTCTTCTCAGCCAAAAAATAGTGTTTAATAAAGGGAGAGGTCATCCACTCTACCAACCGAACGTATAGCGAAACCAGGAGTCGTATCCCCATCGGAAAGGCATTGGTGCTCCGGATATTCCATGAGTAATTTTCCCGGATATCATAAAAAATGCTGGCGCCTGAAAAAATCTTGTAAACAGAAGCAACGCATAGCAATTCATGCGTGTTCACGATCACAGCATTCGGTTTAACCTGAATCAACTTACGAAGGACTTTAATTGGAGCCAGTAGCCTTCGCAACGAAATCCGGGAAAACATTCCTAAGGAATGAAAGGTCATTTCAGTTTCCCCTAAAGGAGCACTAACCCCGAACCCAATGATATGTACCTGCCATTGGCCGGTTGCCGCCAAACTTCTGCCCATCTTCTCGAACATGCGGGTGTCATCCACAGGTTTTAAAATGGAAGCGATGACAATTGCCTGTTTTTTCATTTCTTGCATGCTGGCCTCATCCCCGGCCCTTCTCCCAAGGGAGAAGGGGGCGCTATTTATAGGGACTTGGGGTGAGATCAAACTAATTTATACCTAAAAAAAGACACTTCACGACTTAAAAATAATACTTAAATGGACTTGCAGAAGACAATTGAAGAGGCTTGGGAGAACCGTGAGTTGCTGAAGAATGAATCCCCGCAAGCAGCAATCCATAAAGTAATAGAACAATTGGATAAAGGCATGCTGCGCGTTGCTCAACCCTGGGATGGCGGGTGGAAGGTAAATGAGTGGATAAAGAAGGCGGTGATTCTGTATTTTCCTATCAGCCAGATGGAAACCATTGAAGTTGGCCCCTTCGAGTTTCACGATAAGATTCCGCTGAAAAAAAACTTTAAAGAATTGGGCGTCCGGGTGGTGCCGCATGGCCTGGCCCGTTATGGGTCTTATTTAAGTAAAGGGGTAATCCTTATGCCATCGTATGTAAATATTGGGGCGTATGTAGATGAGGGCACCATGGTTGACACCTGGGCAACGGTGGGAAGTTGTGCGCAGATAGGGAAGAACGTTCACCTTAGCGGTGGCGTTGGCATTGGCGGGGTATTAGAACCGGTTCAGGCTGCTCCCGTAATTATCGAAGACAATGCCTTCATCGGCTCGCGCTGCATTATTGTGGAGGGTGTGAGGGTAGGGAAGGAGGCTGTGTTAGGCGCCAACGTGGTGCTCACCTCCAACTCTAAAATTATTGATGTGACGGGGAGCAGCCCTGTTGAGTATCGCGGCTATGTGCCCGAAAGAAGTGTGGTAATCCCGGGCAGCATTCCCAAACAATTTCCGGCAGGAGTGTTTCAGGTGCCTTGCGCATTGATCATCGGCACGAGAAAAGAATCCACTGATAAGAAGACCTCGTTAAATGATGCGTTGAGAGATAACCAGTTGTCTGTTTGAGTAAACCAAAGCCGTTGGCAATACCTGTTGTTGATGACATTTTTGAACCACATAGAAAGACTTGCCTGCCGGACAGGCACGGTAGGCACATAGAAATACACACATAGATAATTTTTTTACACCTATGTGAAGACCTATGTTTCTATGTTGCCTTATGTGGTTCAAAATCAGTACTTTTCCTACGTTGTCATTGGCAGATGGCATGCCTATTGAATGCAGTAAAGAATTAAAATGATAATAGCCCGACTTCTGGTGTTTATGATTTTCGCTTCTGGCTTTTTGCAGGCGCAGGAAATCAAAATGGGCGAAACCCAAAATGATATTTTCGCTTTGGGTGAGGAACTTACATATAAGGCGACCTTTCTTGGTATGACGGCCGGCAAGGCCACAGCACGGGTTGATAAATCCTATCATAAAATTTTAGGCCATCACTGTTACAAAATTGATGTGTTTGGCGAAACCAGCGATTGGATTTCATGGATCACTAAAGTTAAAGATAATTGGGGCGCTTACCTGGACACTACACATTTGCTTACACGCTCCTCGTACCGGGTAATCCGCGAAGGCCGGTACAGAAAAAATGAATGGGTAACGTTTAACCAGGAAACCCAAAAGGCCTCTGTTCAGGTGGTTGATAAAAAGACCGGTCAGTATGGCGAGGCCAAACATTTCAATATTCCCGAAAATGCTGCCGACCTGGTGGGTGGCTTTATGCATTTGCGATTCTTCGATTTTGATCACACGAAGAAAGGGGATACGCTCAGCATCAAAGGCTTCTTTGAAGACACCAGTTACACGTTAAAAATTTTGTACAAAGGGAAAGATGTAGTTAAGACTAAAATCGGAAAAATTCCCTGCCACGAACTGGTACCCATCATGCCCGACAATAAGCTGTTTGACGGGGACAACTCCATCACCGTCTGGATATCAGACGATAAAAATAAAATTCCTGTGAAGATGTCGGCCAAGATGTTTATCGGCCACACCGGAATTGAGCTAGTGAGTTTTAGAGGATTGAAGAATTCGATTCGGGTTTTGTTTTGAGGCCTCACCCCCCTGCGAGGCGCGGGGCAGGCCCGGCCCCTCTCCGTCCTAATCTGGTCGTAGCGTCCCGCTACGACCTTGTATATGCTCACTTCTCACTTCACAAGCACCAACTCAATCCTTCCTTTATTCTTGCTGAGGTAATCATATGAACAATCGTGTAACTATTTTACGCCCCATGATTTAGTTTACAACAAAATTAAGGTCGTAGCG
>JAYUHI010000003.1:0-6321 GCA_043767095.1 Bacteroidota bacterium | reverse complement strand
CACAATCATGGAGCGCGGTGACCGGAGCAAGTGATTACCGGCTCGATGTTTCGGCTGATAATTTTTCTACATACGTAAGTGGTTATCAAAACCAACTCACGGGTAATGTTACTTCAGTCAGCATCACCGGACTGACAGCCGGCACAACATATTCAATCAGGATGAGGGCAGTGAACGCAGCGGGGTCTTCGGCCAACTCGAACGTGCAGACAGTGTTGACCATTCCGCCAACACCGACAGGGTTAGGCACATCAGCCATCACCTCATCGGGCTTTACACTGAGTTGGACATCGGTGGCGAGCGCAACCAATTTCTTTGTTGATTTATCAACGGATAATTTTTCCACGATTGTTTCGAACAATCTTTCAGTACCCGGGCCGACATCCTATTCTTTCACCGGACTATCAAGCGGAACAACATACGAGGCGAGGTTAAGATCGGCCAATGCCACCGGGTCTTCCCCTAATTCGTCCACGGCAACTGCCACCACGCTGTTGGCCGAGCCTGTGAGTCAGCCAACATCATTGGTGTTCACATCCATCAGCGCGACCGGGCTTACGGTTTCGTTCACGGCTGCGACCAACAATCCGAATTATTTTGTGCTGAGAAGGGCAGGCTCATCGCCAACAGAAACACCGGTGGATGGAACTGCTTACACGATGGGCAATGCATTCGGCAGCAGCACGATTGCATACATCGGAAGCGCGACCAGCTTTAATGAATCGGCACTCGCTTCGGCCACGACTTATTTTTATGCTGTCTTTTCCTTCAACGGGAGCGGCTCGCTGACGAACTACCTCGTCACGTCTCCGCTCGCGGGAAGTCAGATCACGCTAACTACAGCTCCTGTACTGGGCGCTCCCACCTTGTTGACTCAAACATCGGGGACTATATCTTGGCCAACGGTCACAGGCGCAACTGATTATGCACTGGATGTCTCCACCAACAATTTTTCAGGTTTTGTTAGTGGCTTTCAAAACAAGCTACTGGGAAACATAAATACCTTCGCCATCACTGGATTGACACCGGCAACACAGTACCAGATTAGGTTGCGCGCGATTAACGCGGGCGGTTCATCGGTAAATTCCAATGTAATAGGGTTGCTCACCATTCCAGTCACGCCTTCGGGCCTTGTTGCTTCCGCCATTTCCCCAACGGGCTTTACCTTATCATGGAATGCCGTTACGGGATTTGATAATTTTTTTATTGATCTGTCCACCGATGGGTTCTCCACTTTTGTCATGAACAATGCGGTGGTTGCAGGCCCCACATCACACACATTCACAGGGTTGGCAAGCGCCACCACCTTTCAGGTTATGTTGAGATCAGGTAACGCATCAGGGGCCTCACCGAATTCAAGTGTTGTTCAGGTTACCACATTTGCTACAGAACCTGCAGCGCAACCAACCAATCTCAGTTTCAATTCCATAACCACCAGCTCCCTTAATGTTTTATTCACAGCTGCTTCTGGAAGTCCAAATTACCTGGTGTTAAGAAAAGCGGGTTCAGCGCCAACGGAATTTCCCATAGACGGAGTGACCTATGTATCGGGAAGTTCAATGGGTGCAAGTTTCATTGCATTTATTGGAGGCACGGCCGGATTTTCTGAATCAGGATTGATAGCCGGAACCACTTATTACTATACAGTATTTTCATTCAATGGTAATGCAGCCACTGCCAACTTTCTTACCGCTTCGGCTTTGACCGGCAGTCAGGTTACTAGGTGCAATGCTCCTACAGTAAATAACGCAACATCCATCACACAAACATCAGCCACCGTTTCATGGAATGCTGTGACAGGAGCATCCGACTATGGGCTTGATGTTTCCACCGACAACTTTGCCAACTTTGTATCCGGATTCCAAAACAATTTATTAGGTAATGTGACCTCATATTCAATTACGAATTTGATTGCCGGAACCCAGTATCAAATTCGGTTGCGTGCCATCAACGCTGCCGGCTCATCAGTTAACTCCAATGTGGTGTTGCTGCTCACCATTCCAGCAACACCTTCAGGACTTGTGGCTTCCGGGATAACCACATCGGGTTTTACACTTTCGTGGAATGCGATTTCCGGCTTCGATCATTTCAATATTGATATTTCACCTGATAATTTCACAACCTATACCTATAACAATGTTTCCATTCCCGGTCCCGCCACTTTTATTATCTCAGGGCTTGCCAGCGGAACGAGTTTCAAAGTGCGGCTTCGGTCGGCCAACCTTTCAGGCGTTTCACCCAACTCTTCTGTGCTCACCGTCACAACTGAAAATGTGCTGGAGCCTTTAACCATGCACATACCTGTTTTTCAAAGTGAGATGAGGACGTCACCTGTTGTTGTTACCGTTGAGGTTTCGGGTGGGTTCGATCCAAGAGCGGTAACGCTTCATTACAAAGGCATTGCTGCAGTGGATTTCCTATCTTCAGACATTGTGTTGAAAGCGGGCACTTCATCGGTTTACGAATCACCTATTACTGCAGCTCTGGCCGATGAGTTAGGAGTGGAGTTTTACATTTCATCGAAGGATGCCTCGAACGTTGCGGTGGAAACACCCAATCATTATTTTATTTACCGGGCGTTTGATGCGACCGCTAACCTGGCCATTCCTTTCAACACGTCTGCTTTCAACGGTAAGCCCGAAACCTTTCAAATGTATTCTGTACCCTACAATCTAACGGATCAATCTGTGGCCGGCTTGTTTGAAAATGTATTGGGGGCTTCCGGTAAAAATAGTTGGCGCTTGTTTCACTTTCAGAATAATAAGTATGATGAGCACCCTGTTGACTTTAATCAAATTGAATTGGGCAAGGGCTATTGGTTCAATACACTGAAAAAGAATTTTCAAATAAAAATAGGTGACGCATCGGTGTTTCAGGCTACTACCACTCAGTCATTTCAAATGACATTGGAACAAGGCTGGAACCAAATTGGAGATCCATACCCTTTTAATGTTGATTGGGATCAAATTAAATCCGCAAATTCTGCTGCCGGTTTGAATTCCTTCTATGGATTTGAAAGTGGCGCCTATATTAAGAAAAATGTTTTGGGCGCCTGGAAGGCCGGATTTGTTTTTAGCGACAATGGCGGTGTCGTTTCTTTTCCCGTCACTTCTAAAACATTAAGCGGAGGACGCATGCAATCTCCACTGGGTTCGGATATTGATGAGGAAGCATGGCTGTTGCCGATTACCCTGGAAGCAGGCGGATGGCTTTCAGAATCCGGAATCGGGATGCACCCTGATTCAAAAACAACGAAAGACCGGTTCGATGAAATTACGATGCCCCGCTTCATTCAATATTTGGAAATGAGCACCACCCACCCTGAATTTTTTGCCCCTGATTTTTCTACGGATGTGGTGCCAACAGCATCAACGTATCACTGGGATTTCCGGCTTGGCACCAACGTCAATGCATCGAATGGAAATTTATCCTGGGATATAAGTACATTGAACGGTGCCTCTTCAACACTGCTTTTGTTAGATGAAGCCAACCAGGCGTTGGTGAATATGAAAACAGTTGGTAACTATTCATTTGGTATTCAAAATGGACAGGCGTTTCGGGTCATGTTTATGAAAGACGGTGATTTCAAGCCGGGCATAACAGCCCTTGGAACCGCTTACCCCAATCCATTTAGTCAATCCATAACTATTCCGGTTTATCTCACTCAGGAAAATTCTGAAGTTCAGGTAAATATTTTTGACGGACTGGGCAGGATGGTCAGATCGTTAGATAATAATTTTGCTGATGCAGGCTATTATGAGATTAACTGGGATGGAATGAAGAGCAGCCAATCGCCTGCTGATGATGGATTATTATATTACCGAACCATGGTGAACGGTAAACCGGGAAGTTTAAAACGTTTAATTAAACTATCGCACCCATGACCTGCTTCAAACTTTCAGGAAAGAATATGAAATGGATACTGTTAACATTCAGCGCCACTCTATGGATGCAAACAATACAGGCTCAAAATTTTACGATCAAACGAATAGAACAAACGCCTGATGATATTATAATTTACTACGATTTAGAAACGAATGAAAAGCAAAGTCCGCACTTGGTGCAGGTGTTTTCTTCAACTGACAATTTTCTCAATCCCCTCATGAAGGTGAGTGGCGATGTGGGCATAGACGTAAAACCAGGGGCGAATCGAAAGATTATCTGGAATGTAAAAAAAGAGTTAGGAAGTACCTTTAACGGAGATGTTCAATTAGAGTTAAGAGGTAAGAAATATGCGCCATTCATTACCATGGGAAGCATAGGTAAAAACCAAATGATTAAGAGAACAAAGAAAACTGAATTTACCTGGACGGGTGACACCAATAAGAAGCGGCTTATGTTTACCTTATTCAGAAATGAGGAGGTGGTAACCGGATTTCCCAATATTTCAAACACCGGTAAAACCAAAATTAGTTTACCGGCCAAAGTTAAACCGGGAAGTGGTTATTATTTTATGATCACGGAGGTAGGGAACACAGGGAACATAGTGAAGACGGAAGAGTTTACTGTTAAAAAAAGAATTCCGGTGGTTGTAAAATTTGTGCCGGCCGTCATTGCTGTGGGAGTGGTCATTCTGCTTCTGCCAGAAAAAGAGCGGGATGTTGTTGGGATACCACTGGGTCCACCATCAGGAAATTAACGTTGTGGCATGAAGAATTGCGTTTTGATTTTGTTTGCCTGCCTGATTCAAACCGTTTTGGTGGGGCAGGAGTTTAAAGAAAAGACCATTACTTTCTCACTTGATTTAACACGTCCGGTTGAAGCTAACACTCTTCCCAAAATTCAATGGTTCACGCCAACCCTTGAGCTCACAGGCTCCCCCAATGCAGAGGCCATGGTAGAAGCGTTGATTGATTCGCACCACGCCATCAGAGAAATAAAAATTACGGTGAAAAGCGGTGATCAAAGCAATGCCCAAAACGTAAATGTTGCCGACAATGAATTTTCAAAAACCATAGCCCTGAAAGTAACTTTGTATGACGGTAATAATGAGATTACGCTCACAGCAACCAACAATAAGGGAGGCAAAGTGTCAAGCTTCCGATCCATAAAAGTTGGGAAAGATATCCTCTCCAAATTGCAGTTCGCCAACCGTAAGGACTATGCCCTGATCTTTGCCACCGACCGCTATGAAAACTGGTCGGGCCTGAACAACCCCATTGCCGGTGCCGAAGCGTTGAACAGTATGTTGAAGGCCGACTATGGTTTTGAAACTGAATTGATAAAAAACCCATCCTTAAAAGATATACAAAGGAAATTATCCGAATACGAATCTAAGTCATACTCCAGCCAGGATCAGTTGCTTGTCTATTTTGCCGGGCATTGCTTTTTTGATAATCTGATGGGCTTTGGCTATGTAGTGGCAGCCAACTCCGCTAAAAATGATCCTAAGAAAAGTTCGTACCTGGCACAAAAAGATTTGCGGCTTGATTTAAACAAATTTAAATGCGACCATATTTTTTTGGCCATGGATTTATGTTGCGCAGACCTGGCCGACACCAGGTTTGAAAGTGGATTACCGGTGAACAATATAACCCAGGCAGGTCTTGTTGATAAACTCAATATCAAAACCAGAAAATTTTTGAATGGTGGCGATACAGAATACAAGGCGGATAATGTGCCTGGCAATTTCAGTCCGTTCACCACCCAACTGATTGAATCATTAAAGCAAAATTCAGAAAAGCGAAAACCTAAAACCTTTTCCGAAATAAATTTTTATTTCAAAAATCTGGAGATTTACTCCGGTAGTTTTGGTGAAGATAGTCCGCAAAGTGAGTTCTTGTTTATTCCTAAGTAGGAGACTTAATTTTGATGAAATAAAATCTTTTCCCAAACAACTCGCCCATGCAACTTACTGATGATATGAAGTCCGTTATTGGCACACAACAGCTTTGCTTTGCTGCCACCGTAACGCCCGATGGCAAACCGAACCTGTCGCCCAAGGGAACCATTCGCGTTTATGACGACAGTACTATTTTCTTCTGCGACCTGGGCTCACCCAATACCCGCAATAACCTCAAACAGAATCCTTTCATAGAGATCAACGTGGTGGATATTCTTTCCCGAAGGGGTTACCGGTTTTTTGGACAGGCCAGTGTGCTGACGAGTGGTGACGTTTATCAGAGCGCGGTAAAAATCTTAAAAGACGAAGGCGACTTTAATTTCAAAGTGAACGCTATTATGCTTGTGAAAGTGGAACGTGCGGCCCCGCTTATTTCACCGGGCTACCTTCAGGTGCACGATGAATGGGAGATGCGCGAAATCTATAAACACAAACGACCTAAACTCGACAGCGAATTTGAGGCTAACATTGAAGAGCAG
>JAYUHI010000002.1:0-2682 GCA_043767095.1 Bacteroidota bacterium | reverse complement strand
CCAATGATCATATGGATGTGGCTGGTCATCATGCAATAGGCATAAACTTCTAAACCTTTTTTTTCCTGACAAAATTTTATGCTGTCGTAAACAATGTTTCTGTAATCATCACGAATGAACACATCCAACCAATTCACAACAGTGAACGTAACAAAATACAATTTGCGGTTATCATGAAATTTATATTTCCTACCCATGCTTTCAAAAGTAAACAAAATATTGGGTTTGCGATAGGTTGATTTGGGTTTCAGTATAGGTCTAGCGGGACGCTAAGACCAGGGGTGTGAGGTAAGTGTATTGATTATGGTGATCAGGGGCGAGACCAGGGTGGGGTCTTAGCGGGACGCTAAGACCAGGTGTGGGGACGAATGGGGAAACCTGTTAGGTCTCCACGGAGGCGGTGAAGGCCTGGCTGTCAGGCAGGGGGTGAGGAAATCAAGAAGATAGCAGATGGAGTTTGCAGGATAATCTCCAGGTCTTTTCTATATCGTTCCTGCAAATGAATACTTCAACCTTTTAAGTTTATCGCGATAAAAATTTAAATACTCCGCTTTCGCTTCATTGCTTAAAAATGACCGGCTCACCAAGTCACTCACTTTTTTGTAATCCGTGATAAAGAATTCAAGGAACCGCCTGACCCGGTTGGGCAGAATGCCAACGTGTATTCCGAAATCATAAAAATCATCGTACGCATAAAATCCATTGGCATCAAAGCTGGGTGAGTTATAGTCATTGAACAATCCGTTTACAGGGGCCATGTCGCGCTCCAGTGGACTGTGCAGACGGGTACACAACAGATCATAAGCAGGCGAGAGAACGTAATCTCCATCGGTTGTTTCAATGAGGGAAAAATTTTTCAGGTGGGCATCGCCATTGGAAAATAAATAATTGAAAACAACCAGGCGGAAAAATTTTTCAATCTCCGGCCGGAAGGCGGGAATATATTTTTGCATAAGTAAGGCCACATCTTCGTAACTAAATTCATATTTGTAATTCTGTCCGTGAGTCTCCGCGCTGCGTTCCGCCACTTGAGCAAAGTCTTCCTGGCGGAATTTATTCTCCCCGTCTTTTCTATCGAAGCGCTTGCACATGTAAGCGGGCTCTCCATCGGCATAAAAAATCATTCCATTTCTGGCGGTTAAAATTCCATATACTTGATTAGCCAGCTGCATGGTAAGGTGCTCATTGGCCGGCACCTCACCGGCACGCGGTACACCGGCCGGTATTGGTTTGAGGATGAATTCTCCTTTCGTGGCAACCTTCCTCAATTTTTGGCCATCCTGCCTGACAGAAAATTTTGATTGAACGCCTGAAATGGAAAGGTGTTTGATAAGCTCAACGTCTTCGGGTCGGCTTATATATTGGCCCGGAGATGAAAAATCAAGGATATGTGAAACCCTGGCTCCTTGAAAAAAATCTTTCCTGAATGAAAGGCAATACGTTCCATTCTTCACGGGAGATAAATTACCCGGACAGTATTTAACTGAAGGCAGATTCATCAGCCAAAAGTTTAATGGTGATAGCCCCCACTGCATCCTCATCTAACGTTTTAATTAACCGGGTGAAGTGGTCGTTCTCATCAATCTTCAACTCCCGGCATTGCGTGGCTTTGTTTACGCCTTCGGCAAGCAATCCAAAGAAAAAGGGGAACAAAGTTTTTGAATCAAACGGCCCGGACTGCTTCGGCAGGGTAAGACTGATAGAAGGAAGGTGCGACACCATGAGGTAATCTGAATTGTACTGAAACCGATAGAGATTTGGCAAGCGCTCGAGTGTGCCGGCCATTATTGCATTATAATAGACTGCCGCTTTCATTCGTGGTCATTACGATTTTTTTGGTTTAACTGAAATTTCAAGGCCGAGAATGACGCAAAGTTTCTCCATGGTATCGATGGTTGCTGAGCCAATTCCATTTTCGATTTTGTAAATGGTGCGCTGGGTAATGCCACTCATCTCCGACAAATCTTGCTGGGTAAGCTTCAATAAAGCCCTCCTTTCCTTTATATTCTTGCCAAAATCGCTCATGTAAACAGGAACTATAGTTCTGATTTAGTGCCGAAAGTTAGCTAATTGCGACTGCAGAATGCTGAAAAAGGAATTATAATTCTGATTTAAGGCTGACCCGCCTAAAACCGTTGGTGATCCTAAAGAAAATCTGAGCAAGACCAGTTACCGAAATCAAATCAATAAAATAGCGAATGCTGTTAAGGAGGTGGTGAAGGCCTGCCTGCATTCGCCTCCGCAAAGTTTAATCGGAGCAAGGCCGGACAGGCAGGGGATGAAGAAGGTGAATAAACGTGTTGTTTAGTTGTCAAGACGGCTTGAAACTGTCAGCCGACTTTGATTGTAACAACGGATCCCGGTTGCGATAAGCTAAATTGTTTTTCAACCAAATGAATCGACCCCGAAAACCCTATCGTCCTACGGAAGACCGACACTTGGTGTAACGGTTTTGTAATGGATTCAAAAATCTATTTTTTATGGTCTTGCTTTGAAAAATGCAGTTTTCAATAATCACCTCACCCCCGGCCCCCTTCTCCTCCCAGGAGAAGGGTCGGGGATGAGGTTGAAAATGCCGAGGTTGCAAAACTGTCGTACACCGTGTGCCTTGAAGACGGAAGTTCAGACGGAACTGAAGTCATGCTGTATTGAAGATGGAGGAAGGTACGCAAGTACCTTGAC
>JAYUHI010000001.1:0-6339 GCA_043767095.1 Bacteroidota bacterium | reverse complement strand
ACATGAAAAAGCATCCAAGCCGGGTTTTCTGGCAAGGCAAAATCGGGAAGACTGATGAAGAGTTAGTGGTGGAACAAATTGCCCATCGCATATTGAGCGGCTTCTACAATGATGATCCCATCAACGCCAGCAAACACATTATGCGTATGGATAGTATGGCGGTGGCTTGAGCAGAGAAAAATTTTTGGCGCCACCATTAACTCCGCGAGTGTAAAGGAGTTTTTTAATGGCTAATGGATTTCAACTTAAAAAGAACAACGACTTTTTTAACCTTGCTGCGGTAGCTATTTTGGAGGACTTGCATGATGAAAACGTATTGACAAACGAGGGGGTTTTGTTCTTCACTGATATGACCTTTAATTTAACGCCTTCTTTTTTTACTGAGAAAACATTTGGGTAGTGTTAGGAAGTTGTTGTGATTTTTGCGGTACGCGTAGTAGGTTATTGGAATTGGAGTTGGTTTAGGAGTTGGAGTGCAAATCCTATTCTATAGCTTGGAAAATTCCTATATTTAATAGAAGAAGCAAGTATGAGAAAACTGCTAATGACTTTGACAGTAACATTAACAATCAGTTGTCAAAACCAAACCAAAAGTGACAACCAAACTGAAAGTATTAAAAAGGCAAAAAAGGATAGTCTTGTTAAAGAATATGACAAATACAGGGATAGCATCGCTAAAGCAAGCGGAGGTTTAATCCAACCTGAGAAAACTCAAAGCAAAATAATTCCAATTCCGGCTAAAGAATGGTACGAAGGGGGAACTTTGCATCAGTCAAAAATATCTGGTTGGAAGAGCTCTACTGATAGAAATAAACTCGCCACATGCGCTGATTTTATGGCGAAGATTGACAATACAGTCACGATGGATGTCCTAAAAAAGAGAGCAACAGATTTAAAGATTTGTATTGACGATTCTTCAAAGGGCATCAAAACAGTGGACGACTGGAAAGTAACAGAGATTGCTGCGCTTTGCATAAAGTTAATGGGGTATCAATAATCAAAACTTATTACCCATGAAGACACTATATGGTGAAGATTTAGTAACCGAACTTCGGAATAATTCTGATAGTATTAAAAAACGACTTTGGATTTCTGTCCCCTTTATCGGAGGACTGGAATCTGTTCGTAGAATTATTGGAAGAACTTGGATTGATAACCCCAATCTTTCTATTCGACTTCTTACAGATATAAATGAATTCAACAATTTTAGTTCTGACACCATCAAATTATTTGGTAAACTTGGAGAGATAAGACACTTGCCAGGACTTCATGCGAAAATCTACGTTACTGATAATTCTTGCTTAGTGACTTCAGCTAATTTGACAAATACTGCATTCGCGAAGAGACATGAAATTGGAATCTTTCTTGATAGCTTAGAGGGAAGCACCGCTATTTTAGTTTTTGAGAGTTGGTGGGAGAAGTCACAAAAAGTTTCTTTGAAAAAATTAGCGCCCCTTATTATAAGGACGCACGAATCGAGTGATGAAAGTCAGTATTTTGACTTAACGACAATCTGGAAATTACCCGTAGAACGAAAAATTTCTTACAAGAATAAATCGGTTTATGGTTCTGACTATGGTAATGATTTCTATTATGTTAATGTTGGAGCCACATAGAAATTGGAATGACTGTAAGAAATACGGTTTTATGGCAGCTGGTGGAGGAAAGAAATATTCCGAACAAATAAGTCGACTAAAAGCTGGTGACATACTCACAGCCTACTTAACAATAGATAGAAAGGATCGGTCAGCAAGGAATGGTTTTGTTGGTATTGGAATTGTACAAGAAGAAGCGGTACCTGTCAGCAAATTCTTGTATAATGGAAGACCACTGAAACACTGGCCACTTACTCAACCAGCTATTTTTAAAGAAAAGGATCCCCAAAAGGCAGAACACTTGGTAAAAGTAAATTGGAAAAAAGCCGTAGATCGCAACCAAGCTAAATGGACTAAAAATGCCGGACTATTTACACCACATGGAAAGGTAGTGTCTTCTCTTAAAGACCAAGATAAGACAATTGATTTTTTACAGAAAGAGTTTAAAATCAGATTCTCGGACTTAATTCCATAAGCTGTTCGGAATTATTGAGATTGTGTGAACCGTTAGCTTCTGTTGCTGGCAGTAAGCCCTAACGTCAATTATTGTAGTGAAAGCTTCGCGGCACTGTGCGCTTGTGGATTTTGCTAGCACTTGCAGCGAAAATCCTGATACGAGCAAAACCCGAAACTCGTAATCCGCACCCCACAATCCCTGTCAATCTGCCACAATTTATCACAGACCACTGTCAGATTCAGTTCGAATGCACTAAGTTCGCAGCCCGTTCGTGAAGATTTGGCCGAAAAGCCTCTAAAACCAATCTAAAAAGGCTATTGGCACGGTAATCGAAGGATGGGCTTGCTCCGCGAAAAACGGAGGTGACAGTTTTTTTAAAATCATTTTTAAACCAAAACAAATTAAACCCATATGGCAAAAATCAGTTTCAAACCCAACGAAGACAGAGTTCTGGTAGAACCCGCAGCAGCCGAAGAAAAAACCGCATCCGGCATCATCATTCCTGACACCGCTAAAGAAAAACCCCAAAAAGGAAAAGTAATAGCTGTGGGCGAGGGCATCAAAGACAAGCCCGTAACAGTAAAAGTTGGCGACCAAATCCTCTATGGTAAATATTCAGGCACCGAACTTACCATAGATGGCAAGGAGTACCTGGTTATGCGCAACTCCGACATTTTCGGAACCATTTAATTTTCATTTTTAACAACTCTAAATCATTCAGATAATCATGGCAAAAGAAATTACATTCAGCAGTGCCGCCCGCGACAGGATAAAGCGTGGCGTGGATAAGTTGGCCGATGCAGTAAAAGTTACCCTCGGGCCAAAAGGCCGTAACGTTATCATCGATAAAAAATTCGGAGCTCCCACCGTAACCAAAGACGGTGTTTCGGTTGCGAAAGAAATTGAACTGAGAGACCCCATCGAAAACATGGGCGCTCAATTGGTGAAGGAAGTTGCCTCTAAGACTGCCGATGCAGCCGGTGATGGTACTACCACTGCCAGCGTATTAGCCCAGGCTATTTTTACCCACGGTATTAAAAACGTGGCTGCTGGCGCCAACCCCATGGACCTGAAGCGTGGAATTGAACGCGCTGTTACCGCGGTTGTTGAAAACCTGGCGAAGCAATCAAAAAATATTAAAGGCTCACAAGAGATCACCCAAGTGGCAACTATCTCTTCTAACAACGACCATGCTATCGGTAAGATGATTGCCGAGGCGATGGAAAAAGTTGGCCGTGATGGTGTTATCACTGTTGAGGAAGCCAAAGGAACCGAAACCGAAGTGAAGACCGTGGAAGGTATGCAATTCGACAGAGGTTATTTGTCGCCTTACTTCGTGACCAACACGGAGAAAATGGAAGTGGAACTAGAGGCCGCTTACATCCTTATTTACGATAAGAAAGTTTCTTCTATGAAGGAGCTTCTCCCCATCCTTGAGGCCACCGCCCAAACAGGCAAGCCCCTCGTGATTATCGCTGAAGAAGTTGAAGGCGAAGCACTCGCAACATTGGTGGTTAACAAAATCCGTGGCGCACTCCGCGTGGCAGCCGTTAAGGCACCAGGCTTTGGCGACCGCAGGAAAGCTATGTTGGAAGACATTGCAACACTCACTGGAGGACAAGTGATCAGCGAGGAGCGCGGCTTCAAATTGGAGAACGCTACGTTGGATTACCTCGGCAAAGCTGAGCGCATAATCATAGACAAAGACAACACAACGATTGTGGGCGGTGCAGGCAAGAAGAGCGAGATCAACGCCCGCGTAGCTCAGATCAAAGCACAAATTGAAACCACTACTTCCGATTACGACAAGGAAAAACTGCAAGAGCGTTTGGCCAAGTTGTCGGGCGGTGTAGCTATCCTTTACATCGGTGCCGCTACTGAAGTGGAAATGAAAGAGAAGAAAGACCGCGTTGACGATGCGTTGCACGCCACTCGCGCTGCCGTTCAGGAAGGCATTATCCCTGGCGGTGGAGTTGCATACTTACGCGCTGCCGATGTCCTTAAAAATGTAGTGACCGATAATGAAGACCAGGCTACTGGTGTGAACATCGTTCGCTTGGCATTGGAGTCACCTCTCCGCGTAATTGCCGAGAACGCAGGCCAGGAAGGTTCTGTAGTCGTGAACAAAGTTCGCGAAGGCAAGAAAGATTATGGCTACAACGCGGCCGATAACAAGTACGAAGACTTCTTCGCAGCCGGTATCATCGACCCAACTAAAGTGGCTCGCCTGGCGCTGGAGAATGCAGCATCCATCGCAGGATTACTGCTGACCACCGAAGCAGTTGTGTCTGAAATTCCTGAGAAGAAAGAAATGGCGGGCATGCCTCAAGGTGGAGGAATGGACGGGATGATGTAATCCATCGCTCAGCCCTCTGACCCCCGAAGGGGGAACCGCCATCGCGCAACACGGATGGTTGTCAAAGGGGAAGAACTTTAAGAAAGCCTCGCCACAAGCGGGGCTTTTTTATTGCCGATAAAGGCTTTGAATGAATACAAAAATGGCCCGCTACCCGGCAGTCCTTTTCAAAATAAGGCTCTCGGAGTCTATTGGGGTTTATAAATAGTTATATTTAACACCTAAACCCCAACCAATATGGACATTAAAAAATTTGTACTTGGTACCCTGGCAGGAGGTGTTGCATTCTTCGTGCTTGGATTCTTAGCCTATGCTATAGTCTTTGAAAGTTTCTTCGCCAACCACATCGTGCCGGGTCTTATGAAAACAGATGAGCAAATGAAATACTACCCGCTGGCTATGGGAAATTTTGCTCATGCCGCCCTGATCGCCTTTGTTTTTCTAAAATGGGCAGACATTAAAACCTTTTCAGGAGGCTTAAAAGGTGGTGCTATAATTGGATTTTTTATGGCTGCCGGGTTCGATCTGATTAGTTATGATACTATGAAAATAATGTCTGCCAAAGGCACTATCGCTGATATCTTTGTTTACACCCTCATGACAGCCATAGTTGGCGGTGTGGTCGGTTTGGTGATTGGGTTAGGCAAAGGAGATTCAAAATAAATGATTTTAGTTATAAGTAATTGCCATCAAAGCCCTGGATCACAGGGCTTTTTTATTTTCCAAACAGTAACATTAGACCGCTCCAATCGGTTAGCAGCAAAATATTCTTCCTGTTAATTGTGTTCTTTTATATATCTTGGAACTGATTTTTATCACCGTTTGAAAACCTATGGAGAAGTCTCATTTAGCCGAATATCTCCCCATTGCCCTCATGCTGGTTTTTGCCTTGGGCTTTGTGGTGGTTACCATGCTGGCTACCCACTATTTTGGGCCAAAGCGGGATACCCAAACCAAACTAGAAGCCTTCGAGTGCGGTATTGAATCTAAAGGAAATGCCCGCATCCCATTCAACATCAAATACTTCCTGGTTGCGATTTTATTTGTATTGTTCGATGTGGAAGTGATTTTCATGTACCCATGGGCGGTGAACTTTAAAGAACTTGGCATTCCAGGATTCATTGAAATGGTGGTTTTTATTGTCTTGTTGATGATTGGTTTTTTCTATATCAAGAAGAAAGGCGCATTGAAGTGGGAGGATTAGGGATTTGGCATTAGGCATTAGACATTAGAAATTTCTGGAAATGGAATCGGCATCGAGAGTAAAACCAAGTTTAGCGGAAAAACCTGAAGGCCTCGAAGGCTCAGGGTTCTTTGCCACCAGCCTGGAAAAGGTAGTTGGCCTTGCGCGGAAGAATTCCATCTGGCCTTTACCTTTTGCTACTTCATGCTGTGGAATAGAGTTCATGGCAACTATGGCTGCGCACTACGACCTCGGTAGATTTGGCGCTGAACGATTAAGCTTCTCCCCTCGCCAGGCGGATTTGCTTATGGTGATGGGAACGATAGCCAAGAAAATGGGGCCTGTACTCAGGCAGGTTTACGAACAAATGGCCGAACCCCGTTGGGTTATTTCAGTGGGAGCTTGTGCCTGTAGTGGAGGCATCTTTGACACCTACAGCGTGCTGCAAGGGATTGATAGAATTATTCCTGTGGATGTTTATGTGCCCGGCTGTCCCCCCAGACCCGAACAGATTATTGATGGTATAATTAAAATCCAACACCTGGTGCAAAATGAATCTTTCAGGAGGAGAAATTCACCGGAGTATAAGGCAATGTTAAATAGGTATGGTATTGAATAACCTCATCCCCGACCCTTCTCCAAAGGAGAAGGGAGGAATAAGGCAAAGTACTTGGGAGAAGAATTATTTAATTAAGAAATAAGAACAAAACCCGTCACCCTCTCCTTCGGAGAGGGGCAGGGGGTGAGG